>NZ_JAMYUO010000033.1:0-64645 GCF_040323125.1 Mesorhizobium sp. M0062 | reverse complement strand
GCAGTAAGCCAGTGTCAGGCGCAACAGGTCGCTCGCCGACCTGACGCCGCGCGGGCGCAGGAACGCCTTCGTCTCGCGGGCACTTCCTGCGATCAACTCTTCGCCGCCCAAAAGCTCAATCGTCTCGGCCCAGCCGTCATCAACAAGCGATTCGTGTGTCATCGCAGTGTAGAATCACACCCGATTCCGCAGGGCAATACCTATCTTAGCGCCTATGCCCTCAAGGGGGGAGATCAGATGTCGCCATGGCTTCGCCAAACACGAAAAAGAGGCGAGACGCCGAAGCTGCTAATCTCCCCACTTGAGGGGGAGATGGCCGGCAGGCCAGAGGGGGGTGCTGTCCCGCCGGCGTTTCAGAGTTCCTCCACCCAACGACGGGTTCTATTGCGGCGGTAAACCAGGCAACTGCGACCCCTGCGCCGGCAAACCAGGCGGCGGCAGGCCGGGCGACGCGGCCGGCTGATCTCCCGCAAACATCAGCCGCGTCTTCGTATCGGCCATGGCGGGCGACAGACTGCGCTGGATCAGCGCTTCGACATGGTCGTTGCGCTGCCTAGCGCTGTCGGCGCCCATCACCACCACGATCAGATGCCGGCCGTCGGCATTGTAGGACGTGACGATATTGTAACCGGATGCCCTGATATAGCCGGTCTTGATGCCGTCGACGCCGCGCACCCGGCCGAGCATGTCGTTGTGGCCGCGCACCAGCCGGCCGCGGAACATGAAGTCGCTTTCGGAGAAATAGTGGAACTGCTGCGGGAAGCGGGCGCGCAGCGCCATCCCCAGCGTCGCCATGTCGCGCGCCGATGTGTGCTGGCCATCGTCGGGCAGGCCGGAGGCATTGCGGAAGACGGTGCTGCTCATGCCGATCTGGCGCGCCTTGGACGTCATCATGGCGGCGAACTGGTCCTCCGAGCCGCCGAGATATTCGCCCACCGCCACCGCCACGTCATTGGCCGACTTGACCACGATCGCCCGGATCGCCGAATCGACATCGATGCTCTCGCCGCGCTTGAAGCGCAATTTGGTCGGCGGCTGCCGGGCGGCATTGTCGGAGACCGGAATCTGCGTTTCCTTCGAGACGCGGCCGGACTCCAGCGCCTCGAACAGCAGGTACAGCGTCATCATCTTGGTCAGCGACGCCGGATAGCGTTGCGCCCTCGAACTGACTTCGAACAGCGTCTTGCCACTGCCGGCATCGACGACGATGGCGGCATATTTCTCCTGTGGCGCCGGCACCGCCAGCACGCTGTCGGGCGGTGCGGTGGTGCTGCAGCCGGCCACGAAGACAAGCAGCAGGAGGGCTGCGAGAAATTTCTGGGCGGGGGAGGGGAAATGGAAATTTGGCAAGTCAAGTCCGGCGTTGCTGAGAGGGCCGGAACCTAGCCTAACCCATTTTGTTCGTCCATTTGGTTAACGGCGGAGCTGCCGATGACGCTGCCAATCTCCCCCGCAAGGGGGGAGATCAGATGTCGCTTCGGCTTCGCCAACCATCGGCGCTGAAACGGCAACCTCCCGAAATCGCCTGCTTCCTGTCCTGTTTTGCCTGCGGGGTCGCGGTGCTGCTATAGAGGCGGCAATTGCTTGGGGGATTTGACAATGACCGGTGACATCGGCGCGGCTGCGCCATCTCTTATCAGGGCTTCGCTCAGCCGCACCGGCAAATGGGCCGGCAGCGTCGCTTTCATCGGCGGCGCGGCTTCCGACATCCTCAATCCGCTGGCGCCGTTCGCCGCCTATATCGCGCTGGTCGCTTCGGTTGCCGCCGCCATCATCGCCATTGCCATCGTTCTGCGGCTGGTGCTGGCCGCCAAAGCGCTGCCGGCGCTGATCTTTGCCACCAGCGCTGCCGCCGTCGCCGGCGGCGTCTATGGCCTGCAGCAGCAGACCAATTCGCAGAACGGTGTGATCGCCGGCCTGGTGCCGGCCATCGCCCAGTTGCAGCAGCAGATGGGCATCGTCTCGGCCAGGGTGGCCAGGATCGAGCAAACGGTAACCGAGACGAAGCTGACGGTCGACCAGGTCAAGCAATCGACCGACGCGGTGGCGAAGAAGACCGAGGAAATTGCGTCGACCCAGCAGCAGCAGGCTGAGCAGGGCGCGCAGACGCAAAAGTCGGTAGAGGCGGTCAAGCAGACGACCGAAACGCTTGCTGCCGGCCAGCAGAAACAGGCCGAGCAGGCCGACAAGCTTCAGGCGACCACCCAGCAGATCGCCGCCTCGATCGACACCATCGCCAAGGGCTTTGCCGCATTGGCCGCGCAGGGCGGGGCGATCGCCGAGCCGAAGCGGCCGGATGAATTCTACCACAATGCCCGCGTCTACGAGCTGTCCGGCGACATGCTGAATGCGCGGCGCTCCTATCTCGCTTTCGCCGGTTTCGACGTCGACGCCGTCGATCCCTACACACGCTTTGCCACCCTGCTGCGCGTGCAGGACGGCAAGGCCGGCGCCCGCGAAGTGTTCGGCGCCCTGGCCGACAAGGCCAAGGCGCTGTCGATCAAGCTGGTCCATATCCTGCAGTTCGACGATGCCCAACGTCTCGACAAGCTCAACGCCTTCATCGCGGCCAATCCGGATTTCGCACCGGCCTATTACCTGCTCGCGCAGGAGTTTTCCGAGGATCGCCTCGGCGTCCAGTCGCTGTCCGACAAGCGCAGCGAGGCCGAGGCGCTGACCAGGTTCGTCTCCTATGAAAAGGAAGGCGGGCTGCTCAAATATTTCGTCGACCAGACGCAGCTCGCCGACTGGCTCGACCGCAGCCGTACCCGCCTGACGGCGCTTGGCGACGTGCTCGACCCAGCACGCTTTGCCCCGACGCTGACGCCGATGCGCTCCAATGCCGGCTGGACGATCTCCATCTCGCTGCCCGAGGCCGCGACCGGCATTTCCTGGCGCATGGGTGTGTCAGGTCCGTTCACCGACACCGGGCTGATGGCGATGAACGACCAGCGCACCGGCAAGCCGATGCCCAATCCGAGCTTCGAATTGCCCGACAGCACCACGGCCACCACCATCGGGGTCAAGTATCTCGATCTCAGGGGCCGCGAGACCGGGCCGTTCGACATAAGTTTCGATCCGGACGCAGCGCTGCAACAGGGCAACAAACAGATCCTCGACCAGTTCTGGACGTCGTGGATCGCCTTCGGCGCCAGCGGCAATCATGGCCTGGTCTATTTCTCCCAGATGCTGTCATTCCGCTGCGGCATCAAGGAGGTGCGCTACAGCCTGAACGGCACGGCGCTCGACAGGGAGATCAAGCTGCCGCCTTGCGACAAGAAGGACCCGTACGCCATTCCTTATGACTACCAGCCTTACTTCAAGGTCGCCGACAACGTGACGTCGATGGCGGTGCAGGTCACCTACACCGACGGCACCAAGTCGCCGGTGCGCGAGTATAAGCGGCAGTAGGCGCCCACCCTCCCCCATGTGGGGAGGGTCGATCCGCGTAGCGGATCGGGGTGGGGGTCCTCGTAGGGCGCTGCCCCCCCCCCCCCGGGGGGCGGGGGCGGGTGGGGGGCCGGCGGCCCCGCCCCCCCCCCCCGGGGGGGCGGTGCGCCCCGCGTCGCGGCGCGGGGGGGGGGTCCTCGTAGGGCGCTACCCCCACCCCGTCGATCGATCTCCGCTTCGCTCCGATCGCTCGCCGACCCTCCCCACAAGGGGGAGGGTAAAAATCGCCCTGATGCAAAATGCCGGTCGCTGTGCTTGCGCATCCCTCGCGGAGCGGGTTTGTTCGCTGCCATCAGAATCAGCAGGTGCGCGGATGGATACGGTCACGATCAAGGCAAAGGGCATGTCGGTCACGCTCGATCTCACTGTCGGCCATATCGCCGACATGACGGTCGACAGCGATGGCCGCCAGCTGAAGCCGCTGCACCGCGCGCCCTGGATCGATGCCGGCGAGACGCTGCCGCCGGATCTGCCTCAAGGCACGGTGCGGCTGTCGGGCGATTTCCTATGCGCACCGTTTTCGGCCAGCGACATCGAGGCCGCACCGCTGCATGGCTGGCCGGCCAACAGCCCCTGGGATGTCACCGTCAGCGAAGCGACATCCGACGGCTGGCGGGCCGTCTTCCGGTTGCGCCGCACGGTGATGGGCGCGACGGTCGACAAGATCTTCACGCTCCGCAACAGTCATCCCTTTCTCTATCAGGAGCATGTCTTTTCCGGCGGTTCCGGAGCGGTCTCCGCCGCCCACCATCCGATGGCGGCGATGCGCGATGGCGGCCGGCTGGCCTTTTCGCCGAAGCGCTTTGCCGGGACACTGGACGCACCGCTGGAGCCCGATCCGGCCCGCGGCCGCTTCAAGCTTTCCTATCCCGCCCGCTCGACCGATCTGACGCGCTTTCCAGCCACTGGCGGCGGCACGCTCGATCTCACCGACTACCGCATGGAGGATGAGCGCGAGGATTTCATCACCCTGGTCGAAGCCGATCATGACGGTCCGGGCTGGACGGCGCTGGCGCGCCGGGCCGAACAGGATCTGGTGCTGGTGCTGAAGAACCCGGCGGAGCTTCCGGTCACCATGCTGTGGTTCAGCAATGGCGGCCGCGACTACGCGCCGTGGAGCAGCCGCCATCGCGGCGTGCTCGGCATCGAGGACGGCCGCGCCGCCATCGGCCATGCCGCATCGATCGACGACAATTGGCTGAAGCGCGAAGGGGTCGCGACCGCTTTTACCCTCGGCGGCGAAGTCTCCTTCCGCCATGTCATCGGCACGCTGCCGCTGGCGAGCGGCGAGCCGCCGCGCGCTATCGGGACAGCCTCAGGTCACATGCATCTCACCGGAGCCGATGGTTCGACCCGCGATGTCGCATTCGACAGCGATTTCCTGCGGATCGGCCAGCCCGGCTGATTTTCGAACGCTGGCCCTGCCCCTCACCTGCCTGCCGGCATCCTCGACACACGGCACATGGAGCTTGTCCGCCGCACCGCCGCGCCAACCAATCTGCTTGGCGCTGCGGCGGACGCATAGGGGGAGAAGTGTTACCCATCTATCGGCTGCACACCGGCAGGGCGACGAGGGGCAGCGCTGACGTGGCGGATGTCGTGAGATTGCCCAAATCGCGGTTTGAAATTTCCTCAAACTGCCGACAAGATGCAAAGCATAACTGGAAGCGCCCAATGTCCGAAATCGCCCATCTCGCCGCCACCATCTTCAAGCGCGCTGGCAAGGCGAAACGCTTCATCGTCGCCATTGCCGGCCCGCCCGGCGCCGGCAAGTCGACGCTCTCGGCCGGCCTGCATGATCTGTTGCCGGAGGGCGCGGCTGAAGTCGTGCCGATGGACGGCTTCCACTATGATGACATCGTGCTCGACCAGCGCGGCCTGCGGTCAAGAAAGGGCGCGCCGGAGACTTTCGACTTCGCCGGCTTCGAGACGCTGTTGAAGCGCATCCGTTCGGGCGAGCCAGACATCGCCATTCCGGTGTTCGACCGCAGCATGGAATTGTCGCGCGCCGCCGCCTCCATCGTTGCCGCCGAGACCAAGTTCATCCTGGTCGAAGGCAATTACCTCCTGCTGGACGAGGAGCCGTGGTCGCGGCTGGCGCCGCTGTTCGACTTCACCATCTTTGTCGATGTGCCGCGTGCCGAACTCGAGCGCCGCCTTCTGGTGCGCTGGCACGAGCACGGCCGCTCCGACGAAGACGCCCGCGCTTGGATCGCTTCCAACGACATGCCCAACATCGATCGCGTGCTCGGCCGTCGCAGGTCCGCCGACCTGGTTGTTGGCGATCCCGCATAGTTCGCTGGACTTCGGAACGGGAACCTTAAGACTTTCAGGTCGTTATCTCTCATCGGCAATCGTGCCGCCGTGAGGGAACCGTCAGATGGCAACCAAGGCAAAAACACCCGCCAAGAGCAAGACCGCTCAACCCAAAGCCAGGCAGGCAAAGGCCACGCAGGCGAAGGCAGGCGCCGGCCCGGCGATCGCCGAGCGGTCCAAGGACGCAAAGCCGGCTTTCGGCAAAGCGGCGCCAAAGAAGGTAGAACCGGTGGCGACGGCAAAGGTGACGGCGAAAACCGCCAAACCCAAGAAGCCGGCAAGCAGCGGCTCGGTGGCCGGCGGCGCGATGCGCACCGTCAAGGCGACCGCCAATGTCGCCGCTGGTGCGGTGGCGGCGACAGCCAGGGGCGCTGCGTCCCTCGCTGCGTCCGTCATCGGCAAGGGCGGCTCGAAAAGCAAGGCCAAGGCGAAATAGACCCGGCTGCTTCGGCTGGCCGAGGTCAATTCCTGGCGGGAATGGTCAGGCCGCGCTGCACCGCGGGCCGCGCCAGCCCGCGCTCCAGCCATGCCGCGACGGTGGGGAAGTCGTCGAAGCCGACGAGTTCGCGCGCCTCGTAGAAGCCGATCAGATTGCGCACCCAGCCCAGCATCGAAATGTCGGCGATGGTATAGTCGTCGTCCATGATCCAGGTTCGACCCTTCAGCCGCGTCTCCAGCACCCCGATCAGCCGCCGCGATTCATTGCGGTAGCGATCCAGCGGCCGCTTGTCGGCGATCTCGCGTCCGGCGAATTTGTTGAAAAACCCGACCTGTCCGAAAATCGGCCCGATCGCCGCCATCTGGAAGAACACCCATTGGATGGTCTCGTAGCGCCGCGCCGGATCGGCAGGGATCAGCTTGCCGGTCTTGTCGGTGAGGTAGAGCAGGATGGCGCCGGATTCGAACAGGCCGAATGGCCTGCCGCCCGGCCCGTCGGGGTCGATGATCGCGGGTATCTTGCCGTTCGGGTTCAGCGACAGGAATTCCGGCGTCCAGCTCTGGTCCTTGCCGATATCCACCAGAT
This sequence comes from Mesorhizobium sp. M0062, assembly GCF_040323125.1. Lineage (NCBI taxonomy): Bacteria > Pseudomonadati > Pseudomonadota > Alphaproteobacteria > Hyphomicrobiales > Phyllobacteriaceae > Mesorhizobium > Mesorhizobium sp. M0062. The sequence goes on along the minus strand of NZ_JAMYUO010000033.1, from coordinate 57,855 downwards.
GCGCCTCGTAGGGGAGGCCGAGTTCTTCCAGCGCGATCGAGACTTTCACCCCATTCGGCGTCGTCGCGGAATAGAGCTGCAGGCGGTCGGGGTGGCTGGCCGGCCAGCGCTTGGTGATCGGAAAGGCGGACAGGTCGGTCATCGAAAGCTCCGGTCGGGAATTTGGCGCGGTATCGCGCCGTCTGGCGAGTTGCGAAGGATTATCCTCGGCTTCTTTGCCGATCAACCGGTCGAAGGTGCACACACCGTCTTCGCAGTCATTCAGGGCCAGTCGCTCAGGCCAGTCGCTTGCCGTCAGACCGCCTTGAACGCCACCACGGCATTGGTGCCGCCGAAGGCAAAACCGTTGCTGATCGCCGCGCGCACCTTGCGCTCGCGCGCCACATTCGGCGTGATGTCGAGATCGCAGTCGGGGTCGGCCTGCCGGAAATTGGCCGTCGGCGGCACGATGCCTTCGCGGATCGCCATCACGCAGGCGATCATTTCCAGGCCGCCCGAGGCGCCGAGGCAATGGGCATGCATCGACTTGGTCGACGACACCGACAGCTTATAGGCATGGTCGCCGAAGACGCGCTTGATTGCCGCCGTCTCGATCTGGTCGTTGGCCTTGGTGCCGGTGCCGTGGGCGTTGAGATAGTCGACGTCCTCGGGATTGAGCCCGGCGTCCGCCAGGCAGGCGCGCATCGCCGCCGTCGGTCCCTCGACAGTCGGCGCGACGATATCGGAAGCGTCGGCGGAAAGGCCGGCTCCGGCAAATTCGGCCAGAATGGTCGCGCCGCGCGCCATGGCGTGTTCATACGTTTCCAGCACCGCCATTCCAGCACCTTCGCCGAGCGACAGGCCTTGGCGATCGGCCGAGAACGGCCGGCAGGTATCGGGCGCCAGCACCCGCAGGGCCTCCCAGCCCTTCAGGATGCCCCAAAGCAGCGGCGCGTCGGTGCCGCCGGCGACCATGACATCGGCGCGGCCGAGCCGGATCTGGTCGACCGCCGAGGCAAAGGCGTGATTGGACGAGGAGCAGGCCGAAGTGACGCCGAACACCGGCCCGCGCAGGCCGAGATTCATGCTGACATGGCCGGATGCCGCACTCGGCATCACTTTCGGCACGGTGAAGATGCCGGCCCGGTTCTTGCCGTCGACCAGGATGGCGCGATAGTTCTCCTCGATCGCCTCCCAGCCGCAGACGCCGACGCCGACAACCGCGCCCATCCGGTAGGTGGTTGCTTCAGTCGATGTCAGGCCGGCATGCTGCATGGCTTCGCGCGCGGCAATCGTCGCCAAAAGGCTGAAGCGGTCCATCGACACGGTCTGCTTGTGGCTGATGCCATGGTCGGGCAGCGTCTTGATTTCGCAGCCGACCTTGACCTTCAAATCATGCAAACCGGGATTGCTGATTTGACCGATGGCCGATCGGCCGGCCCGCATTTCGTTCCAGATTGCAGGCGCATTGGCGCCGAGCCCGCATATGCCGCCGATGCCGGTAATGACGACGCGCTTTTGCATTCAGCTCAGGCTTTTTTCGCAATCAGCGCGCGAACAGCCTCAACCATATCGCCGACATTCTTGAGATTGCTCCAGGCATCGACCGTGTTCATCTCGATCTCGATGCCGTACTGCTCCTCGAGATCGAAGATGATCTCGGTCAGTTCCAGGGAATGGATGCCAAGCGCGGTCAATTCCGTATTGGTGGTGATCTCTTCGCCACCGGGCTCCGCATGTGCCCTGATCTTGGCGATGATTTCCGTTGCCAGCTCGTCAGCCATTCGATTCCTTCCCCAATTTTATAACGTCGCGGTGCCGATTGGTTGGCGCCCCTGTTGCCTGGACTGAAATCGCCGTCGCCTTCAAAAACCCGCCAGGCGCAGCATGACCGTTCCAAAGAGGCTCCCTCTATAGAAACGGAAACGCTGTCAAGCAACAAGCTATATCAACAAGCACCATATCGACAAAGCGCCGGGAGTGCTTAACGTTAGCGCCGTGGATACGTTGCAGCATGTCTTGATCCCAGCTCTTCCGGCCCAGCGCGCGGCCGGGGCGGCCCGGCTTGCGTGCGGCGTCAGGGATGGACGCACCCGGCTTTTGCGCCTCTATCAGGACGGCTCGGCCAAAATCCGCATGCCGGCCGTTGCGGCCGATCCGCTCGAAGCCGTGCTCATCAACACCGCCGGCGGTCTGACCGGCGGCGATCGGCTCGGCTGGGAAATCGATGTCGGGCCAGGTGCCTCCGCCTCGATAACCACCCAGGCCTGCGAAAAGATCTATCGTGCCGCTAGCGACCGCGCCGAAGTTCGGGTGAAGCTCAGGGTCGGCGCGGGCGGGCGTATCGCCTGGCTGCCCCAGGAAACCATCGTCTTCGACCGCTCGGCCTTTGCCCGCACGCTCGAGGTCGAGCTTGCCGCAGGCGCCGAGGCATTGCTGCTTGAAGCCACCATATTCGGCCGCCTCGCCATGGGCGAAGAGGCCGCGCACGGCCATTTCCACGACCGTTGGCGTGTCCGCCAGGATGGTGCGCTCGTTCATGCCGAGGATTTCCGCATCGGGCCGGCTATCGCGGCGGCACTTGGCCGCCCGGCGGTCGCCGGCGGCGCCATTGCCGCTGCGACGCTGCTGATGGTCTCGCCGCAGGCCGAAGCCTTGCTCGATCCGGCCCGCGACATCGTCGGCGCCGACGGCGATGCCAGCGCCTGGAGCGTCAAAAAATCTGGCAAGCTTCTTGCGAGGCTGTTTGCCGAGGACGGCTATCAGCTGCGCAAGCGGCTGGTTCCGCTCGTCGAACTGCTCAACGGGCGGGCGGGTCTGCCCAAATTATGGTCACTCTGAGCCAAATACAGGCCAAATCCAGGAAAGCGCATGAACCTGACGCCGCGTGAAAAGGACAAGCTGCTCATCGCCATGGCGGCGATCGTGGCGCGCAAGCGGCTGGAACGCGGCGTCAAGCTCAATCACCCCGAAGCGATCGCGCTGATCACCGATTTCGTCGTCGAGGGCGCCCGCGACGGCCGCCCGGTCGCCGAACTGATGGAGGCCGGCGCCCATGTCATCACCCGCGGGCAGGTGATGGAAGGCATCGCCGAGATGATCCACGACGTGCAGGTCGAGGCGACCTTTCCCGACGGCACCAAGCTGGTGACCGTTCACGAACCGATCAGGTGAGGAGAAAACGATGCTGGAGCTGCGACCGAATTGCGAATGCTGCGACAAGGACCTGCCGCCGGAAGCGGCGGACGCGCTGATCTGCACCTTTGAATGCACCTTCTGCGCTGACTGCGCTGAACATGTGCTGGGCGGCGTCTGCCCGAACTGCGGCGGCAATTTTTCCGCACGCCCGATCCGCCCAGTGGAGAAACTGGTGAAATATCCGGCCTCGACCCAACGCGTGCTCAAGGCCGAGGGCTGCGGCCCGCGCAAGGCTGCGTGATTGTTTTCGTGACTTCGAAGGGAAGACCGATGATCTCTGCTTCAACCAAACGCACCACGCTTGCAGCGATCCTGCTGCTGGCGGCGGCGATGCCCGCCTATGCCCATGTCGGCATCGGCACGACCTCGTCCTTCGCGGCGGGCTTCGCGCATCCGCTGTCCGGCCTCGACCATATGACCGTCATGGTAGCCGTCGGCCTGTGGGCGGCGCTCAAGGGCGGCAAGGCAATCTGGGCCTGGCCGCTGGCCTTTGTCGGCGTCATGCTGGTCGGCGGCGCGCTCGGCATGCTCCACGTGCCGGTGCCTTTCGTCGAACCGGGCATCCTTGCCTCCGTCGTCGCGCTTGGCTTGCTGGTGGCGTTGGCGGTCGATCTGCCGGTCTCGGCCGGAGTCGCCATCATCGGCCTGTTCGCGCTGTTCCATGGCCATGCCCACGGCACGGAAGTGCCGGAAAATGCCGGTGGACTTGACTATATGGCCGGCTTTGCCGTTGCCACCGCACTTCTCCATGCCATGGGCATCGCTGCCGGCCTTGGCCTCGGCATGCGCTTTCGCGGGCTTGCCCGCGCCGCTGGCGCCGCTTGTGCTGCAGTCGCCGTCGGCCTGGTCTTCGGCGTTTTGTGAGGCTAACGATGATTCCCGGCGAAATCATCACGGCAAGCGGCGACATCGAGCTCAACAAGGGGCTGCCGACGGTGACGCTGAAGGTGGCCAACAGCGGCGACCGGCCGATCCAGGTCGGCAGCCACTACCATTTCTTCGAGACCAATGAGGGGTTGAAATTCGATCGCGACAAAGCGCGCGGCATGCGTCTGGACATTGCCGCCGGCACCGCGATGCGCTTCGAACCGGGACAAGAGCGGGACGTCACGCTGGTGCCGTTCGGAGGAAAACGCGAGGTCTACGGTTTTCAGCAGAAGATCATGGGCAGGCTGTGAGATCGACGGGGTCGGGCGCCCTGAGGTCAGTTCGACGGCCTGGCCGCCGCGTAGATGACGATTCTTGCCGAGCCGTCGAATTCCACCGCAAGGACGTCTTCCGTAAGCACGCGCCGCGAATCGATGGCGTTGAACAGCAAGGCGTTGGCGTCGATCTCCTTGCGCAGTTCCGCAATGTCATCCTGATGCTGTTCGACCTTGCTCTCGACCGCCGGCGGCGGGCCGCCTTCGCTGCGCGCCGCGTCGGTGAGGAAGACGATATCCACAGTATCGAGCTTGGACGTCTTGCGCACGGCGCCGATGTTCTCACGCGTCCGCTCGATCGCGGTGATGATCTTGTTGGTCTGTGGTTCCGTCCGCGCCTCCTCCTGCCGGACATCGGAGCCGACGATCCTGTTGACGGTGTCGGCCCGGTTGACGGCGTCAGCGCTTTCAAGACCTTGCGCGGCTTGCGGGCCGAAAGCTGCGAGAAATGTGCAGGCAGCAAGGCTCTGGAGCCATCTGGTGTCGGCAAAGACAGGCATTGCTCGCTCCTGGTGGACTTTTCTGTGCAACGCCGTTCGGCGCCAAAGGAACGAAACGCCTCCTGTCGGGCGAAGGTTCCCTGTGGGCTGGCGGGCCGGGTGCCGGCCCGCCAAGCGCTTCTTTCAGCTTGCCTTCTTGGTGACAAGGGTCAGCGCGCCATCGGTGGTCATGCTGGCGGCGACCACCTGTGCCGAGGTGAGCCCCTTGGCTTCGAGCGCCGACTTGATCTGCGGCGTCGCGTCGATCGAAGAGCGCAGTTTCTGCAGCCCGGCATCGCCACGCTGGGCGATCACCTGATTGACCTGCGTCTGGGTGGCCTTGGGCAATTCGCTGATATCGACGATGTTGACCTTCTGGATCGCCGGCGCCGCCGGCTGAGCGCTGGGCGCCGCCGGCTTCGGTTGCGGCGTGGGCTGCTGCTGGGCGCCGGCTACGGTTGCGGAGGCCAGCGTGGCGGCGGCTGCAAGAACGATGATTTTGCGCATGTATTTTCCTTTCATCGATTTGGCCAAGGGTTTGGCAAACGGGCGGTTTGGGGTGGCACGGCCACCTCAACGGCCAAATGGGATCAGAAGGTGTCGCCGAGCGGGTCATTGCATGACCATTGGATGGCGACGATGTGGAGTTCGGCTGCGGCCGGACTCTCGTTTGGGGAGCATTGACTGATGGCTAGAATTACCCGCGCCGCCTACGCGCAGATGTATGGCCCGACGGTCGGCGACAGAGTGCGCCTGGCCGATACCGAGCTGTTTATCGAGGTCGAAAAGGACCTCACCGTCCATGGCGAGGAGGTGAAATTCGGCGGCGGCAAGGTCATCCGCGACGGCATGGGCCAGAGCCAGGTGTCGCGCGCCGGCGGCGCGGTCGACACGGTCATCACCAACGCGCTGGTGGTCGATGCCACTGCCGGCATCTTCAAGGCCGATATAGGTCTCAGGGACGGCCGCATCGCGGCGATCGGCAAGGCCGGCAATCCCGACACGCAGGACGGTGTCACCATCATCATCGGCCCCGGTACCGAGATCATCGCCGGCGAGGGCAAGATCCTGACCGCCGGCGGCTTCGACGCGCACATCCACTTCATCTGCCCGCAGCAGATCGACGAAGCGCTGATGTCGGGCATCACCACCATGCTCGGCGGCGGCACCGGCCCGGCGCATGGCACGCTGGCCACCACCTGCACGCCGGGACCCTGGCACATGGCGCGCATGATCCAGTCCTTCGACGCTTTCCCGATGAACATCGGCCTGTCCGGCAAGGGCAATGCCTCGCTGCCGGCGGCGCTCGAGGAAATGGTGCTGGGCGGCGCCTGCTCGCTGAAGCTGCACGAGGACTGGGGCACGACGCCGGCGGCCATCGACTGCTGCCTGTCGGTTGCCGACGATTACGACGTGCAGGTGATGATCCACACCGACACGCTGAACGAATCCGGCTTCGTCGAGAACACCGTCGCCGCCATCAAGGGCCGCACCATCCACGCCTTCCACACCGAGGGTGCCGGCGGCGGCCATGCGCCTGACATCATCAAGGTTTGCGGCCTGCCCAACGTCATCCCGTCCTCGACCAACCCGACCCGGCCCTACACCGTCAACACGCTGGCCGAGCATCTCGACATGCTGATGGTCTGCCATCATCTGTCGCCGTCGATCCCCGAAGACATCGCCTTTGCCGAAAGCCGCATCCGCAAGGAAACCATCGCGGCGGAAGACATTCTGCATGACATCGGCGCCTTCTCGATCATCTCGTCGGACTCGCAGGCAATGGGCCGCGTCGGCGAGGTGGCGATCCGCACCTGGCAGACCGCCGACAAGATGAAGCGCCAGCGCGGGTCATTGCCGCAGGAGACCGGCAACAACGACAATTTCCGCGTCCGCCGCTACATCGCCAAATACACCATCAACCCGGCAATCGCGCATGGCCTTTCCAGGGACATCGGTTCGATCGCGGTCGGCAAGCGCGCCGATCTGGTGCTGTGGAACCCAGCCTTCTTCGGCGTCAAGCCCGACATGGTGCTGATCGGCGGCATGATAGCCGCAGCCCCGATGGGCGACCCAAACGCCTCTATCCCGACACCGCAGCCGATGCACTACCGCCCGATGTTCGGCGCCTATGGCAAGGCCAGGACCAACTCGTCGGTGACCTTCGTTTCGAAGGCGGCGCTGGAGTCCGGCCTGCATGGCAGGCTCGGCGTCGACAAGCAGTTCGTCGCGGTCGAAAATACCCGCGGCGGCATCGGCAAGCACTCGATGATCCTCAACGACGCCACGCCGCATATCGAGGTCGATCCCGAAACCTATGAGGTTCGCGCCGATGGCGAACTCTTGACTTGCGAGCCGGCAACCGTGCTGCCGATGGCGCAGCGGTATTTCCTGTTTTGAGGCGAGGGGCGATTTGATCGACCCGGCAAATTCCGTTGCGAGCCGGTCGGTGCCGCCGCAATATGCGGCTCAAAGAAACCGCGTAGCAGGTCATGGCCACCGAAATAGCCTCCGCCCACGATATCTTCCCGCATATCCGCATCGTCATGGGCATGGTGATCGGACTTGGCGTCGCTCGCCTGCTGTCGGGGGTGGCGCGCATCGTCCAGCATCCCGGCCAGTACAGGCTCTATCCCGTGCACCTCGGCTGGGTCGCCTCCATGCTGTTGCTGCTGGTGCACTTCTGGTGGTGGGAGTTCGGCCTCTACACCATAGAGGTCTGGACTTTCGGCAAGTACCTGTTCCTGATCTTCTACGCCATCACGCTGTTCCTGCTGTGCGCGCTGCTGTTTCCGGATTCGATGCTCGACTACACCAGCTACGAGGATTTCTTCTATTCACGCCGTGGCTGGTTCTTCGGCCTGCTGGCGACGACCTATCTGCTCGACGTCGTCGACACGCTGCTGAAGGGTCCCGAGCATTTCGCCCGCTACGGCAATGAATATCTGTTCCGAACGCCGGTTTTCGTGGTGTTGTGCATCGCCGCCATACTGGTGCGTGACCGCCGCTTCCACATCGCCTTCGTCGCCGGCACGCTGATCTATCAGATATCGTTCATCCTGCGGCTCTTCGACACCATCGTCTGAACAGTGGCTATGGTTTAGGGTCGCAGGAAAGAGGGTTCAACCATGTACAAGGCCATCGGATCGCGTGGATCCCGCGTCAGCCGCGTTCTGTGGATGCTCGAGGAACTCGGGCAGCCCTATGAATTCGTCGAGGTCAAATTGCGTTCGCCCGAAGCCTATGCGCTCAACCCGTCGGGCAAGGTGCCGATCCTGATCGATGGCGAACTGACGGTGACTGATTCGGCGGCAATCTGCGTCTATCTCGCCGACAAGCACGCCGACAAAGGCATGGGCGCCAATCCAGGTGTGGCCGGACGCGCCGAAATGGATTCCTGGATGCATTTTGCCCAGTCCGAGTTCGAAGCGCCGCTGTGGAACAAGCTGCGCCACCGCTTCCTGTTGCCGAAGGACGTGCGGGTCGATGTCGGCCCCGCCGCCGCCTACGATTTCGCCTCGGAGGCCAAGGCGCTCGACGGCCGGCTGGGGGATCGGGAGTTTGCGCTGGGCGACCGGTTTTCCGCCGTCGACGTGCTGTTGGGCGACATGGGCGGCTGGGCCCGCGCCGGAAAATTTCCGATCGAATCCGAGCGCGTCAACGCGTATTTCGACCGCGTCCTGGCGCGGCCTGCCCGTGCGAGAGCCCAGGCTAACGGTGGAGCCATGCGATGAAACTCAACCTGAACACCGACTTCACCAAGTTCCCCCGGGCCGTCTCGGTGGTGCCTGCCGGCACTGCCGGAACTACGCCGCCATCCGGCCGTGCCGTCCTGCCCCATGACGAGCGTCATTTGCGCCGCCGCGCCATCGAGCTTGCCGACGGCAGCAAGGTGCTGGTCGACCTGCCCGAGCCCGTGACCTTGAACGATGGCGACCGGCTGGTGCTGGAGGATGGCGGCCAGGTCGAGATCACCGCGGCACCCGAAGAGGTCTACGACATTCGTGCCCGCCACGCCGTGCATCTGACCGAACTCGCCTGGCATATCGGCAACCGCCATCTGGCGGCAGCGATCGAGCCCGGCCGCATCCTGATCCTGCGCGACCATGTCATCAAGGCTATGCTGGAAGGGCTGGGCGCCACGGTGCGCGAAGTCTCCGAACCGTTCAAGCCGGTGCGCGGCGCCTATTCCGCCCAAGGTGCGCATGGTCATGATCATGGCCATGCGCATGCGCACGCCGAAGTGCATTCCCATGATGGACGTTCCCACGCACACAGCGAGTCGCATTCGCACAGCCATTCCCATGACGGGCATCATCACGATCATGACTGACCAGCCATCCGGCATCGCTTTGCTGCGGCTGATGGCATGGCTGTCGCCGTTCTTCCCGGTTGGCGGCTTTGCCTACAGCCACGGTCTCGAGCGTGCCGTGCATGACGGGTTTGTGCCCGACAGCGACAGCCTCGCCTTCTGGCTCGAAACGCTGGTCGAGATGGGCTCGGGCTGGAACGACGCCGTGCTCTTCACCGAGGCCTGGCGCCGCGCCCGCGAGGGCGGTGATCTCGCCGAGATTGCCGGTCTCGCCGAAGCGCTGGCCGGCTCGCAGGAGCGCCACGCTGAGACGATGCTGCAAGGCGCCGCCTTCCTCAAGGCAGCGTCGGCCTGGCCCAATCCCGTGCTGGGCCGCTTGCCGGCCGAATGCGCCTATTGCGTCGCGGTAGGCGCATTTGCCGGCGGCAACGGCATCGCGCTTCAGGACGCCCTGTCCGCCTTCCTGCAAGCCTTCTTCTCCAACCTCGTCCAGGCGGCGATCCGGCTCGGAATCGTCGGCCAAAGCGGAGCGACTGTCCTGCTAGCCGGCTTCGAGCCGCTGGCGCTGGCGACGGCCGCGCGTGCCGCCAGATCGACACCCGATGATCTCGGCGGCTGCGCCTTCATCTCCGACGTCATGGCGATGAAACACGAGACGCAATATTCCAGGTTGTTCCGCTCATGACCACGCTCGCCTTCGCCCTCTCGGCGGTGCTGCTGCTGATCACCGCGTTGCATGTCTATTGGGGCCTTGGCGGCATCTGGCCGGGCAAGGACGGCGCCTCCTGCGCCCACGCCGTTGTCGGCTTTCGCGGCGTCGACGAGATGCCGACGCCGTTTGCCTGTTTTGCCGTTGCCGCGTGCCTTTGCCTGGCGACGCTGTGGCCGCTGGCGCTCGCTGGGGTCTTCGCCTCCCCCTTTCCAAGGGAAGGCCTTGCCGCGACAGCGCTGCTTATCGGGCTGGTCTTCCTCGGCCGCGGCATTGCCGGTTTCACGCCCTGGTGGCGCCGGCTGGCGCCGGAGCAGCCTTTTGCGCGACTCGATACCAGCTTTTATTCTCCGCTCTGCCTGTTGATCGGGCTCAGCTTCGCAATCCTCGCCATCACGGAGTTTTCGGCATGACCCAGGCTAATGGTCCCCTTCGCATCGGCATCGGCGGTCCCGTCGGCTCCGGCAAGACGACGCTAACCGAAAAGCTCTGCAAGGCGCTGCGCGACGATTTCTCCATCGCCGTCGTCACCAACGACATCTACACCAAGGAAGACGCCATGATGCTGGCTCGCCTGCAGGCGCTGCCTGAGGACCGCATCGTCGGCGTGGAGACCGGCGGCTGCCCGCACACCGCCATCCGTGAGGACGCCTCGATCAATTTGCAGGCGATCGCCGGGCTGAACAGGAAATTCCCCGATCTCGACATCGTCTTCATCGAATCCGGCGGCGACAATCTTGCCGCCACCTTCTCGCCGGACCTTGCCGACCTGACCCTCTATGTCATCTCGGTTTGCCAGGGCGAGGAAATCCCCAGGAAGGGCGGGCCGGCGATCACCCGTTCCGATTTCCTGGTCATCAACAAGAGCGATCTGGCGCCCTATGTAAACGTCAACCTCGATGTCATGGAGAGCGACGCCGCCCGAATGCGGGGCAAGCGCCCGTTCGGCTTCACCGATCTATCGCGCGGCAAGGGACTGCAGGAAGTCATCGACTTCATCGTCGAACATGGCGGGCTGCAGTCGGCCCGCTCGGCGGCCTGACCCAGTACTTACCGGTTGCTGGTCGGCATTGGGCGCGGCATTCTCGGGGAAATGGAGGATTTTTTGATGAGCATCGCCCGTTTGCAGAAAGAGCCGCTGACCAACCTGCCCTATTATGAGGAGCGCGTCGACCTTGCCGCCGCCTTCCGCTGGACGGCGCGGCTCAACATGCATGAAGCCGTGGCCAACCACTTCTCGCTGTCGGTCAACGAGGCCGGCAGCAAATTCCTGATGAACCCCAACCAGGTGCATTTCTCGCGCATCAAGGCGAGCGACCTTTTGCTGATCGACGCCAACGATCCCGAGACATTGTCCGGCCCGAATGCGCCCGACCCGACCGCCTGGGGTCTGCACGGCGCCATTCACCGCAACGTGCCGCATGCGCGCTGCGCCATGCATGTGCATTCCATTCATGCCACTGTGCTTGCATCGCTGGCCGACTCGACTCTGCCGCCGATCGACCAGAACTCGGCCATGTTCTTCAACCGCCACGTCGTCGATGCCCACTATGGCGGGCTGGCCTTCGAGGAGGAAGGCGAGCGCTGCTCGCAACTGCTCACCGACCCTAAGGTCAAGGTGATGGTGATGGGCAATCACGGCGTCATGGTCATCGGCGACACCGTTGCCGACGCCTTCAACCGCATGTTCTATTTCGAGCGTGCCGCCGAGACCTACATCAAGGCGCTGTGGACCGGCCGTCCGCTGCGCACGCTCTCCGACGCCATTGCCGAAAAGACCGCCAGCGAAATGGACGACTATCCCGGCCAGGCGGAGCGTCACCTTGCCGAGCTGAAGGCGATCCTCGACGAGGAGGAGCCGGTGTACCGCAGCTAAGCGACCATCCGTGCTTCTCCCGTTTACGCTACGCACTCACCTTCTGTGATTTGTTATGACTGATCGGCGTAAGGCTTGGTTGCCAGGTGGTTCCCCCAATCCGTCGCTGCTTCGCAGCGCCACCTTTCCCTCCTCCGGAGGGAAAGGAAGGGAGCTTTCTGGACGAGCGTTTGACGGCAAAAAGCTTGGCTCGGCGAAGCCGAGACGGAGTGGGGGTCGACCAGCGCAACATTAGACAATGCATGGCCAAGCTGAAGGGAGGATGAAGGGCAGCGCCGACGTTCATAGGCTCACTCAGAGTCCCAACTGAGCCCGCAACTCTTCCGCACTGTTGATCACGACAGCGCCCTTCGGTCCTGCCATCGGCGCTTCCGGCCAGAAGATCGTCCGCATCCCCGCGGCCAGGCCTGATGTGGCGCCGGTAATGCTGTCGTCGACGGCCACCGCGTCTGCGGGATCGACGCCGGCCAGCCATGCGGCGCGCAGGAACGGTTCGGGATGCGGCTTGCCTTCGCGCACGTCGTTTCGGCTGATCGTGCGCATGCCGGGATAGATCAGGCCGACGGCGCTCAGATTTGCATCGACGATCACCCGGTCGGAATTGGACACCACCGCCTGCTGCACGCCGAGCGCGCGCAACTCGTTGAACACTTCGATCGCGCCGGGGCGCGGCTTCAGCGTCTCGGCCATCGGCATGTAGTGATCGTATTTGCGCACGATCCAGTCGTCGAAGGGCAGGTCGAGGCCGAACTCGCTGCGCAGCATCTCGTAGACCGGTGCGGCGGCGACGCCCAGCACCCGCTCATGCAGGTCGGCCGGCGGCGTGATACCGACGCTGCGCAGCGCCGCCACCAAGGCCGCCTCATGCAGCGGCTCGCTGTCGACCAGCGTGCCGTCCATATCCCAGAAAACCGCTTTCGGCGTCATGCGAGGCTCCTTTTGCCGATCCCCTTAAAGCGTTTGTATCAGGAGATAAACCGCCGAGCCCGTTCGCCGGCGATTTTCGCTGGGTTGATCGCCGCGCGGCAGTCGGATCGAAGCAGCAAGCAATTGCCCTGCCGATAGACAATTGCGCGCCGACACATTCCCTGCAAGACTATGACGCTTCGCCCAAGGGCGGGCAAAGGGGCAGGGCTGGAGGCACATTTTGAATTCGCGGCAAGACGGCGGCAGCAGCAGGCTGGACGAGGCAGCGCGCGCCGGCTGGCTTTATTATGTTGCCGGCAACACCCAGGACCAGATCGCCGCCACGCTCGGCATTTCCCGGCAGACGGCGCAGCGGCTGGTGTCGCTGGCGGTGTCGGAGGGGCTGATCAAGGTTCGCGTCGATCACCCGATCGCCAATTGCCTTGATCTCGCAGCTAGACTGAAGTCACGCTTCGCGCTCGACCTCGTCGAAGTGGTGCCGAGCGATCCAACCTCATCCTCGACCACGATCGGCATTGCCGAGGCGGCCGCGGCCGAGATCGAGCGGCGGCTGCGGTCACCGACGCCCATCGTCTTGGCCATCGGCACCGGCCGCACGCTGAAGGCGGCGATCGAGCAATTGCCGCCGATGGAATGCTCGCAGCACAAGGTTGTGTCCTTGACCGGCAACATCTCGCCCGATGGTTCGGCCGCCTTCTACAACGTCATCTTCACCATGGCCGACCGGGTCAAGGCGCGCTCGTTCCCGATGCCGCTGCCGGTCATCGCCTCGTCGCCGGAAGAGCGCGAGATGCTGCTTGCCCAGCCGATGATCCAACCGACGCTGGCGCTGGCCGCGGAAGCCGACGTCACCTTTGTCGGCATCGGCGATCTCGGCCCGAAGGCGCCGCTCTACGAGGACGGTTTTATCTCGGAAAGCGAGCTGAAGGCGTTGCAAAAGGCTGGCGGCGTCGCCGAGATCGTCGGCTGGGTGTTCGACCGGGAAGGCCGCATGATCGAGGGCATCACCAACGACCGGGTATCGTCGGCAGCCTTGCCGTCACGCGAAAAGTCGCTGGTCATTGCGCTCGCCATGGGCGAGCGCAAATTGCCGGGCATCCTGGCCGCGGTGAACCGCCGGCTGGTCAATGGCCTCATCACCGACGAGCGGACCGCTGCCGCCCTGCTCGACGGTGCCTGATCTGGTGATAAAATCGGCACTGCTATTTGTGCCGTCCGCAAACATCATTTCCATCGAGGAAACCCATGTCGCGCTGCAGATGCGGCGACAATTCCCTGACGTCGACATAGCTGCGGCGGCGGCGTACCAGCAGGGAAAATTCGTGCGCCAGCACGGAAAACCAGCTCCGCGCCGGGGCCGAATGCAGCTTTTCCTGTACCGTGGTCATGATCTTCAGCCTCCGCTATGCTTGAACTGGATTGTTCCTCGACACCAAATATCAGTCTGATCGGCTCCGGCTTCCAATCAAACGTCGATCAAGACCCATAAGGAGGGCTTATGCCCGATCTCAAGGCACCACAGCTCGCCCAGTTGCCGCCGCTGCAGGCCATCAGGGTGTTCGAAGCCGTCGCGCGGCATCTCTCCTTCACCAAGGCCGCGCAGGAACTCGGCATGACGCAGGCCGCCGCCAGCTACCAGATCAAGCTTCTGGAAGAGCGCATCGGTTCGCCGCTGTTCCTGCGCCAGCCGCGCCAGATTGTGCTGACGGAACCCGGCCAGCGCCTGGCGCCCGCCGTCAGCGAGGCGTTCAGCCTGCTCTCAAGCGCCTATTCCGCCGCGCGTGGGGGCGCCGATGGTGTGCTGTGCGTCTCGACGCTGCTGACCTTTGCCTCGAACTGGCTGGCGCAGCACCTCGGCTCCTTCCAGGTCGCGCATCCGTCGCTGGCGGTGCGCGTCGATACCTCGAACAGGGTGATCGATTTTGCCCGCGAGGACATGGACATCGCTATCCGCTCCGGCAGCGGCAAGTGGCCTGGAGTGGAGACCCATCTTTTGTTCAAGGCCGATTTCACCCCGGTGCTGAGCCCGGCACTCGCTGCCACCATAGGTGGCGTCCACGAACCCGCCGACCTGTTCAAGCTGCCCATTCTCGATCCCGGCGACATCTGGTGGCGGGAATGGTTCGCCCTTGCCGGCGTCCCGGCGGACGAACTTGCCAGGCGCACCGGCACCAGCATGGGCGCGCAGGCCTATGAGGCGAACGCGGCCATCGCCGGCCATGGTGTGGCGATCCTGACCACCGCATTGTTCAAGACCGAGCTCGCCGCCGGCCGCCTGATCCAGCCCTTCGACCTGGTCGGCGACGACGGCCACGCCTATTGGCTGGTCTACCCGACGGCGCGTCGCAACGTGCCGAAGATAAAAGCCTTCCGGGACTGGATCCTGGCCGAGATCGCCTGCGCCTGAGGGCGAGCGATTCGCGGATTGATTTCCGAGATGCAAAGCGAGCCATGGATCCGCGACGAATGCTCGCTTTCGCGGACAAACAGCTGCGATCGGGCCACCCGGTTAACCAAGCTTGACAAAAACGCTGTCGATATCACTCGCCCGGCATAGGCTTGTGCTTGTGACGACCCAATTGAGCAGGATCAATCGTCTGCAGATTGAAACAGGGTCGATCAGCCGGCTGATGAAAGTCTATCGCGTCGAAGAAATTGAAAACAACACCGTGCGCACGACGCAGGTGATCGAAGCATTTACGCCGTTTCAAGCTGCCGTGAAGGCAATCGGCCGGGAAGTTAGGCTGCGCAAGGACGAGCCCAGCTGGATCCAGGTGACGGAAGTGCTGACCAGAGCCAAGCAAACACGCGACGGCAGGGTTTTCGAATATTCCGTGGGAAGCTACCCGTCCCACGGCTGATGGACTCGGCCCTATCGCTCCCCTGGCGCGACGATTGGGTTGCGATGGGTCGGCATCAACGCGCTCTCACATCCCCTGCAAACAGCTTCCCAAATCCGTTCAATATCCTCTACGCGCGCAACGCGGCGCTCCGCCTTGCGTGCTGCGCTGCAGCATCGAATCTGGCTTGACATAATTTATGCCAAGTGAGTAATTGCCCATTACCAAGGCAAATGCTCATCTTGGTTCATGGGAGGAATTTGATGAAACTGCGCACGCTCACCCTGGGCTTGTTGTCGGCCAGCGCTTTCGCTTTTGCCGCACACGCCGAATCCATCACCATCGCCACGGTCAACAATGGCGACATGGTCCGCATGCAAAAGCTGACGGACGACTTCACCAAGGCGAACCCCGACATCCAGCTGAACTGGGTCACGCTCGAAGAGAACGTGCTGCGCGAGCGCGTCACCACCGACATCGCAACCAAGGGCGGCCAGTATGACGTGATGACGATCGGCACCTACGAGGTTCCGATCTGGGCCAAGCAGAGCTGGCTGTTGCCGCTCGACAAGCTCGGCGACGACTATGACGCCAAGGACATCATCCCGGCCATCGCCGGCGGCCTCTCGGTCGACGGCAAGCTCTATGCCGCGCCCTTCTACGGCGAAAGCTCCTTCGTCATGTACCGCAAGGACCTGATCGAGAAGGCCGGGCTGACCATGCCCGATGCCCCGACGTGGGACTTCATCAAGCAGGCGGCCGACAAGATGACCGACCGCGCCAATGGCGTGAACGGCGTATGCCTGCGCGGCAAGGCCGGCTGGGGCGAGAACACGGCGTTCCTGACGGCCATGTCCAACTCGTTTGGCGCCCGCTGGTTCGACGAGAACTGGAAGCCGCAGTTCGACCAACCGGAATGGAAGAACACACTGCAGTTCTATGTCGACCTGATGAAGGCCGACGGTCCGGAAGGCGCTTCGTCCAACGGCTTCAACGAGAATCTGGCTCTGTTCCAGCAAGGCAAGTGCGGCATGTGGATCGACGCCACCGTGGCGGCGTCCTTCGTCTCGGATCCGAAGGCCTCGAAGGTGGCC
This sequence comes from Mesorhizobium sp. M0062, assembly GCF_040323125.1. NCBI lineage: Bacteria > Pseudomonadati > Pseudomonadota > Alphaproteobacteria > Hyphomicrobiales > Phyllobacteriaceae > Mesorhizobium > Mesorhizobium sp. M0062. The sequence continues at coordinate 41,239 of NZ_JAMYUO010000033.1, read as the reverse complement.
GACAAGGTCGGTTATGCTTTGGCGCCGGACAATGGCCTCGGCAAGCGCGCCAACTGGCTCTGGGCATGGTCGCTGGCGATCCCCGCAGGCACGCAGAAGGCGGAATCCGCCCAGAAGTTCGTCTCATGGGCGACCAGCAAGCACTATGCCGAACTGGTCGCTTCCAAGGAAGGCTGGGCCAACGTTCCTCCGGGAACGCGTTCCTCGCTCTACGCCAATCCCGAGTACCAGAAGGCGGCCCCGTTCGCCAAGATGACGCTGGACTCGATCAATGCCGCCGATCCGGCGCATCCGACGGTCAAGCCGGTGCCCTATGTCGGTGTGCAGTTCGTCGCCATTCCTGAGTTCCAGGGCCTCGGCACAACCGTTGGCCAGCTGTTCTCGGCGGCGCTCGCCGGCCAGACCAGCGTAGACGACGCGCTCAAGCAGGCGCAGGACGCCGCCACGGCGACCATGACCGAAGGCGGTTATATCAAGTAAGGCTCCTCCCGGTGCCGAACGCCGGTCGCCTCCTGACCGGCGATGGCCGCCCGAGTCCCAGTTCGGGCGGCCGCTTTTTCCCCGCTGTGAAAATTCAGTCCGACTAGTGAAGGGTGACCGTCATGGCTACTCAGCAGACCCGTTCGCTTGCCCGCTTCATGATGGCGCCGTCCGTCGTGTTGCTGTTCGTCTGGATGATCGTGCCGCTGGTCATCACCTTCTGGTTCTCCTTCCAGCAATACAATCCGCTGAACCCGATCCGCGACGGCTTCGTCTGGTTCTCGAACTACTCGCTGTTCTATTCCAACCCGGCATTCCTGCAATCGATCCTGAACACGCTCGTCCTGGTCGGCAGCGTGCTGCTGATCACCGTGATCGGCGGCATCATGCTGGCGCTGTTGATCGATCAGCCGATGTGGGGACAGGGGATCGTCCGCATCCTCGTCATCTCTCCGTTCTTCGTCATGCCGCCGGTGGCTGCACTTGTCTGGAAGAACATGATCATGCACCCGCAATACGGCGTCTTTGCCGACATTGCGCGCTTCTTCGGGGCTCAACCGATCGACTGGTTCGGGCAGCATCCGATGCTGGCCATCATCATCATCGTCGCCTGGCAATGGCTTCCCTTCGCCACGCTGATCCTGCTGACCGCATTGCAGTCGCTCGACGGCGAGCAGAAGGAAGCCGCCGAGATGGACGGCGCCGGCTTCGTCAGCCGCTTCATCTATCTGACGCTGCCGCACATGTCGCGCGCCATCACCGTCGTCATCCTGATCCAGACCATCTTCCTGCTGTCGGTCTATGCCGAAATCCTGGTCACCACCAATGGCGGACCCGGCTATGCCTCCACCAACCTGCCCTTCCTCGTCTACCAGAAGGCATTGCTGGAGTTCAAAATCGGCCAGGCATCGGCCGGCGGTGTCATCGCCGTCATTCTCGCCAACATCGTCGCCTTCTTCGCCATGCGCGCGGTGGGCAAGAACCTGGACAAGTAAGGGAGGATACGATGGCACGTGCAGTCACCACCCAACACAAGGTCATTGCGACAGGCGCCGCCTGGATCGTCGCGCTGCTGATCTTCTTCCCGATCCTCTACACGATCATCACCTCGTTCAAGTCGGAGCAGGAGGCCATCCAGGGCTTCGCGCTGATCCCGTCGGGGACGTTCGAGAGCTATACCGAGGTCCAGGCGCAGAGCGGCTACTTCAAGTTCTTCTTCAACTCGGTGCTGCTCTCGGTCGGCTCGACCATCCTGGCCCTGATAGTCGCGGTTCCGGCCGCCTGGTCGATGGCCTTCTCGCCGGGCAAGTGGACCAAGGACATCCTGATGTGGATGCTCTCGACCAAGATGATGCCGGCGGTTGCCGTGCTGTTCCCGATCTACCTCATCTTCCGCGATGCCGGACTGCTCGACAGCCGCATCGGCCTGATGATCATGCTGATGCTGATCAACCTGCCGATCGTGATCTGGATGCTCTACACCTACTTCCGCGAAATCCCCGGCGAGATCCTGGAAGCGGCACGCATGGACGGCGCCACCCTGTGGGGCGAGATCGTCTATGTGCTGACCCCCATGGCCGTGCCGGGCATCGCCTCGACCATGCTGCTCAACATCATCCTGGCGTGGAACGAAGCGTTCTGGACCATCCGCCTGACCACCACCGAGGCGGCGCCGCTGACGGCCTTCATCAGTTCGTTCTCAAGCCCGCAAGGCCTGTTCTGGGCCAAGCTTTCGGCGGCCTCGACGCTGGCCATCGCCCCCATCCTGATCATGGGCTGGTTCAGCCAGAAGCAGTTGGTGCGCGGCCTGACATTCGGCGCGGTAAAATAACGGACGTTGCCTGAAGCAATCCGGCCAAATAACCCCTCGGGGAGGAAACCATGGGAAACATCACGCTCAAGAACGTCTCCAAGCATTTCGGATCGACGGTCATCATTCCAGGCCTCGACCTCGTCATCGAGAATGGCGAGTTCGTCGTCTTCGTCGGGCCGTCGGGTTGCGGCAAGTCCACGTTGCTGCGCCTCATCGCCGGGCTCGAGGACACCAGCGGGGGCACCATCAACATCGATGGCCGTGACGTCACCGGCGAGGCGCCGGCCAAGCGCAAGCTGGCCATGGTATTCCAGTCCTATGCGCTCTATCCGCATATGACGGTGGCCAAGAACATCGGCTTCCCGCTGAAGATGGCGGGCGAGGATGTGGCGACGATCGACAAGAAGGTGAAGGACGCAGCCCGGGTCCTCAACCTCACCAACTATCTCGAACGCCGGCCCGGCCAGCTCTCCGGCGGCCAGCGGCAACGCGTCGCCATCGGCCGCGCCATCGTGCGCCAGCCCTCGGCATTCCTGTTCGACGAGCCGCTGTCCAACCTCGATGCCGCACTGCGCGGCACCATGCGTCTGGAAATCAGCGAGCTGCACCACCAGCTCAAGACGACGATGGTCTACGTCACCCACGACCAGATCGAGGCCATGACCATGGCCGACAAGATCGTCGTGCTCAACGCCGGCAACATCGAACAGGTCGGCTCGCCGATGGAACTCTACAAGTCGCCGAAGAACCTGTTTGTCGCCGGCTTCATCGGTTCGCCGAAGATGAATCTGATCGAAGGCGCGCCGGCGGCCAAATACAACGCCAAGACCATCGGCATCCGTCCCGAGCACATGGGGATATCGACCACGGCGGGCGACTGGAAAGCCCTTGTCGGCGTCGCCGAGCATCTTGGATCCGACACCTTCCTGCATGTCCAGGCTGACGGCGTCGGTCCGCTGACCGTGCGCGCCGATGGCGAAATGCCCGTCCGTCACGGCGACACCATTTACCTCACCCCCGACAAGGTCCGGATGCATCGCTTCGGCCCCGACGGAAAGGCGCTGACGCAGTGAGGCTGAAAGGCAAATCGGCGCTGGTCACCGGATCAGCACGCGGCATCGGCAAGGCCTTCGCCGAAGCTTATGTGCGTGAGGGTGCGACCGTCGCCATTGCCGATATCAATCTGGCGGCTGCCGAAAAGACAGCCTCCGAGATCGGCGCCAACGCCTATCCGGTCAGGCTCGACGTCAGCGACCTCGCTTCGATCGAGGCGGCGGTGAAGGCGGTCGAAACAAAGACCGGTGGCCTCGACATCCTGATCAACAATGCTGCCTTGTTCGACCTGGCGCCGATCGTCGAGATCACCAAAGCGAGCTACGACAAATTGTTCTCCGTCAACGTCGCCGGCACTTTGTTCATGCTGCAGGCAGCGGCACGTTCGATGATCGCAAGGGGCAAGGGCGGCAGGATCATCAACATCGCCAGCCAGGCCGGACGGCGCGGCGAGCCGCTGGTCGCCGTCTATTGCGCCACCAAGGCCGCGGTGATTTCGCTGACCCAGTCCGCCGGGCTCGACCTGATCAAGCACCGCATCAACGTCAATGGCATCGCGCCCGGCGTCGTCGACAGCGATATGTGGGATGAGGTCGATGCGCTGTTTGCCAAATATGAGAACCGGCCGAAGGGCGAGAAGAAGCGGCTGGTCGGCGAGGGCGTGCCCTATGGCCGCATGGGCAAGCCGGAGGACCTGACCGGCATGGCGGTGTTCCTGGCCAGCGACGCCGCCGAATACATCGTCGCCCAGACCTACAATGTCGATGGCGGCCAATGGATGAGTTGATGGGCCGGGATCACGAAGGCCGCAGCCCGGCCAAAAGGGTAGAAAAATGACCGTGAAACTCTCCTCCTCGATCCTCTCGGAACTCCCCGCCAAGGTCGCCGGTCCCAGATATGATCGCTCCAGGCTCAAACCCGGTATCGTCCATTTCGGCGTCGGCAATTTCCATCGCTCGCATCAGGCGGTCTACCTCGACGATCTCTTCAATGCAGGCATCGGCCATGACTGGGCGCTGGTCGGCGCCGGAGTCTTCGAGGGCGAAAAAATCGGCCGTTCCAAGCTGCAGGAGCAGGACTGGCTGACCACCGTGGTCGAGCAGGATTCCGACCATATGAGCGCCCGCGTCACCGGCGTCATGATCGACTTCCTGACGCCCGGCGATGCCGATGCCATCATCGACCAGCTCGCCGATCCGGCGATCAAGATCGTCTCGCTGACCATCACGGAAGGCGGTTATTTCATCGATCCGGCCTCCGGCAAGTTCAACCCAACCCACCCCGACATCGTCGCCGACGCACAGGCAGGCACGACGCCGAAGACGGTGTTCGGCCTCATCCTTGCGGGCCTGATGCGCCGCCGGGCCGACGGCATCGTGCCATTCACCGTCATGTCCTGCGACAACATCCCTCACAATGGCCATGTCACCTCGGATGGCGTCATCGGCCTCGCCCGGCTGATCGATGAGGATCTGGCAAACTGGGTCAGCGACAATGTCGCCTTTCCCAACGGCATGGTCGACCGCATCACCCCCGCCACCTCCGACCGCGAGCGCGGTATTCTCGCCACCGAGTTCGGCCTCGAGGACAACTGGCCGGTGTTCTGCGAGCCGTTCAAGCAATGGGTGCTGGAAGACCGTTTCACCGACGGCCGCCCGCCGCTGGAAAAGGTCGGTGTGCAATTCGTGAGGGATGTCGCGCCCTATGAACTGATGAAGATCCGCATCCTCAATGGCGGTCATGCCACGATCGCTTATCCCGCAGGGTTGATGGACATCCATTTCGTCCATGAGGCGATGCAGGAGCCGCTGGTGCGCGGCTTCCTCGCCAAGCTCGAGCATGACGAGATCATCCCGACCGTGCCGCCGGTGCCGGACACCGTGCTGGAGGATTATTACCAGCTCATCGAGCACCGCTTTTCCAACCCCAAGATCGGCGACACCATCCGCCGGCTTTGCCTCGACGGTTCCAACCGGCAGCCGAAATTCATCATCCCGACCATCGCCGACCGGCTGAAAGCCGGGAAGAGCGTCGCGGGTCTGGCGCTCGAGTCGGCGCTGTGGTGCCGCTATTGCTTCGGCACCACCGACAGCGGCGCGGTCATCGAGGCCAACGACCCGAGCTGGGGCCGGCTGCAGGCAAGCGCCAAGGCGGCGAAGGACAAGCCCGGCGCCTGGCTTGCGATGGAGGATATCTATGGCGGGGTCGGCCGCTCGGCGCCGTTCGCCGAGGCCTTTGCCCATGCGCTCAACGTCTTGTGGGCGAATGGCACGCGCGCGACGCTGACGCGCTACATCTCCGGCAAGCTCTGACGCCAGCCGCAATGACGCCCGAACTGGTCATCTTCGACTGTGACGGCGTGCTGGTCGACAGCGAGGCGCTGTCGGTTTCGGCTCTGCTCGGCATGATCTCTGCCGCCGGGGGCTCGGTCAGCGAAGATACCGCCTACGAGCATTTCTTAGGCAAGAGCATGAAGAGCGTGCGCGAGATACTTCTTCGCGATTTCACCATCGACATCACCGACGTGCATCTGACCGACATGCGCGTCGAACTGATGCGCAAATTCCGCGAGGAGCTGAAGCCGATTCCCGGCATCAGCGACATCCTGCCGAGGCTGGGCATTCCCTGCTGCGTCGCCTCTTCCGGCACGCTCGACCGCATTCGCTATGCGCTCGACGTTACCGGCCTGCTCGGCCTGCTCGAGCCCCATCTGTTCAGCGCCGCCATGGTCCCGCGCGGCAAGCCGGCGCCGGATCTTTTTCTCCATGCCGCCGCCGCCATGGGCGCGCATCCCGGTAATTGCATCGTAATCGAGGACAGCCCTGCCGGCATCGCGGCGGCGCGTGCGGCCGGCATGCGCGTCTTTGCTTTCACCGGCGGTTCGCACGCCGGCAACCCGGCCTTGAAAGCGCGGCTTGCGTCGAGTGAACCGGACTTTATATTCGCGGACATGCTGCAATTGCCCGATCTGATTGCAGGCTAGAGCATGATGCCAAAAAGTGTGAAGCGGTTTTCGGACGACATCATGCTCTACTTCTTTGATTTAGAGACGGATTCAGATTTCAGGTCGAACAGACCTGAAATCATCCGGCTCTAGGGAGCGAGAGTAAAAGCATCTTGACGAAAAGCTTCGTTTGCGCGGTCGATGTCGGCACCGGGAGCGCCCGCGCGGGCATTCTCGATACGTCAGGCACCTTGCTCGGCCGCGCCGAGCATCCGATCGTCATGAACCAGCCGAAGGCCGATCACGCCGAGCACAATTCGCAGGATATCTGGTCGGCGGTCTGCATCGCGGTGCGTGCCGCGCGCGAAAAGGCCGGTGTGTCAGCCGACGATATTGTCGGCATGTCGTTCGACGCCACCTGCTCGCTGGTGGTGCTGGACAGGAATGCCGGCCAGCTCAGCGTCTCGGTGACGGGCGAACGGCGCTGGGACACCATCGTCTGGCTCGACCATCGCGCCATCGCCGAGGCAGATGAATGCACCGATAGCGGCCACGCCGTACTCGACTATATCGGTGGCGTCATGTCGCCGGAAATGGCGACGCCGAAGCTGATGTGGCTGAAGCGCAATCTGCCGGGAACTTGGCATGAAGCCGGCTACCTGTTCGACCTCACCGATTTCCTGACCTGGAAGGCGACCGGGTCGCTGGCGCGCTCGCAATGCACGCTGACCGCCAAATGGACCTATCTGGCGCATGAGGAAACCGGCTGGCGCCGTGACTTCTTCGACACGGTCGGGCTTGGCGATCTGTTCGAACACGGCAGCCTGCCGGAGAAGGCAAGTGCTGTCGGCGAAGACATCGGCACGCTCACCCCTGAAGCGGCGGCGGAGTTGGGCTTGAGCGAAAACTGTCGGGTCGGCGCCGGCGTCATCGATGCCTATGCCGGCGCGCTTGGCGTGCTCGGCGGCTTTGCTGGCGACGAGCAGAATATCGGCCGCCATCTGGCATTGATCGCCGGCACCTCGTCCTGCGTCATGGCGATGTCGCCCGACCCGCAGCCTTTCGCCGGCGTCTGGGGTCCATACTATGGCGCCGCACTGCCAAAGCTCTGGCTGTCGGAAGGCGGCCAGTCGGCTACCGGGGCTTTGCTCGACCACATCATCCGCTGGCATGGCGCCGGCGGCGAGCCGGATGCGGCCATGCATGCCAAGATCGCCAGGCGCGTCGCTGAACTGCGCAGCACCGAAGGCGACAAGCTGGCGGCGAGGCTGCATGTGCTGCCGGATTTTCACGGCAACCGCTCGCCGCTTGCCGACCCGCATGCCGTCGGCGTGGTCAGCGGGCTGACGCTGGATTCCTCTTTCGACAGCCTGTGCAAGCTCTATTGGCGCACGGCCGTCGGCATCGCGCTCGGCGTGCGCCATGTGCTGGAGGCGCTGAACGAGAACGGCTATCTCATCGACACGCTGCATGTCACCGGCGGCCACACCAAGAACCCGTTGCTGATGGAGCTTTATGCCGACGCCACCGGCTGCGCGGTGATCGAGCCGCTGGCCGACGAAGCCGTTCTGCTCGGCACCGGCATGGTCGCCGCCACCGCCGCTGGCCTGTTCCCGGACCTGAATGCCGCCTGCGTCGCCATGCAGCAAGGCGGCAGGGCGCGCACCTCGAACCCGACCGCGTCAGGCCGCTTCGACCGCGACTACAGGATCTTCCTCGAAATGCACCGCCAGCGGCAGGCGCTCGACGCCATCAGCTAGAGCAATTCCAGGAAAAGCGTGAAACGGTTTTCCGTCCGGAATTGCGTACCAAATCTAGGCCTCCTCTCGCCGGCGCAAGGATGCGCCGGTCGCCGCGTCGAACAGATGCACGCTCTCCTCCTCGAATGTGTAGCGCACAGGCGCGCGCAACGCCGGGCATTCGCGGGCCGATACCAACGCGCCGACCTCCTTGCCGCCGCAGGCGAACGTCACCAGCGCGTCATTGCCATGGAACTCGATGAGGTCGGCGGTGCCTTGCAGAAGATTGATGCTCTGAGCGCCGGCGGTCTTCAGGTCCGGCGGTCGGATTCCAAGCACGGCGCGCTGGACGCCGCGCAGATCGAAGCCCGAGCCTTCTATGGAGAAGGTCGAGCCGCCGCCTGTCAGCGTCCAGCGTTCGTCCTTCCGCCCGACGGCCACGTCGATGAAATTCATGTTCGGCGTACCGATGAAGCCGGCGACGAACAGATTGCCCGGCTGGCGATAGATCTCCGCAGGCGAGCCGATCTGTTCGATGACGCCATCCCTGAGCAGCACGATCCGGTCGGCCAGCGTCATCGCTTCCAACTGATCGTGGGTGACATAGACGGTGGTGGTCTTCAGCGACTGATGCAGCCGGGCGATCTCGACCCGCATGTGGTTGCGCAGCTTGGCATCGAGATTGGACAGCGGCTCGTCGAACAGGAACACTTTCGGCGTCTTGATCATGGCGCGCGCAATCGCCACGCGCTGCTGCTGGCCGCCGGAAAGTTCGGTCGGCTTGCGGGCGAGGTAAGGTTCGAGGCCGAGCGTCGTTGCCACCGCCTCGACCCGCTTCCGGATCTCGGCCGGGGGCACTTTCTGTCGCTTGAGCCCAAAGGCGATGTTGTCGAAGATCGTCATATGCGGGTAGAGCGCATAGTTCTGGAAAACCATGGCAATGCCGCGCTCGCCGGGCTCGAGATCGTTGACCACTTTGCCGCCGATCGACACTTCCCCGCCGCTGATATCCTCCAGTCCGGCCAGCATCCTGAGCAAGGTCGACTTGCCGCAGCCGGACGGGCCGAGGAATACGACGAATTCGTGCTCCTCGATCGAGAGATTGAGGTCTCGGATGACGGTAGTGGCGCCGTAAGCCTTGTCGACATGGGAGCAAACGATCGCGGACATGGTCAGCCCTTCTCGCCGGTAAGAAGGATTTGCAGCTTGACGTCTTGCGGCTTGCCTTGCGCCGCCCGCTCGAAGGCCTCGATGCTGTCCGAGAAATCATAAGTGCCGGTGATCAGCGGCTTGAGGTCGACCTTCCCCGAGGCGATCAGCTGCAGCGCGCGGTCGAAGATGTTGGCGTAACGGAACACCGTCTCGATGCGCACTTCCTTGGAGATCGCCGCCGGAACGTTGAGGCTGACCGGTTCGACCGGCAGTCCGACCAGCACCACCGCGCCGCCCGGCCGCACGACATCGAACAGGTCGGAGAATGCCTTCGGGCTGCCGCTCGCCTCGAACACGATATCCGCGCCCCAATTGTCGGTCGCGGCGGAGACTGCGTCGACCAGCGATTGCTCACCTATATTGACCGGCACGATGCCGGGATATTGCGCGGCAATCTTGAGCTTGGGTGCGGAAAAATCGGAGATCAGCACCTTCGAGCAGCCGCCGGCCAGCGCCGCCAGCGCGATCATGATGCCGATCGGGCCGCAGCCGACGACGACGGCGACGTCGCCAGGCACGATGCGGGCGCGGCGCGCCGCCTGCATGCCGATGGCAAAGGGTTCGACCATCGCGCCTTCGGCGAAGGTGACATTGTCCGGCAGTCTGTAGGTGAAGGCGGCCGGGTGCACGGCATAGGGCGCCAGCACGCCATGCACAGGCGGCGTCGCCCAGAAGGAGACGTCAGGGTCGACATTGTAGATGCCGAGCCTGGTCGCGCGCGACGACAGGTTCGGCACGCCCGGCTCCATGCAGACGCGGTCGCCGACCTTCAGCGTGCCGACATTGGCGCCGATCTCGACGATCGTTCCCGCGGCTTCGTGGCCGAGCACCATCGGGGCCCGCACGACATAGCTGCCGATGGCGCCATGGGTGTAATAGTGCACGTCGCTGCCGCAGACGCCGACCGTGTGGATGGCGATCTTGACATCGCCCGGTCCGACGTCGAGCGGCAGCGCGATCTCGCGCAGCGACAGTTCGCCTTTTTTCTCAAGCACCAGTGCCCGCATAGGTAAGTCCTCGCATCAAGTCTTTTTTTGCCGGAAAACGGAATTCAGGAAGCCGCTGAGCACGCCGAGGAACAGCAGCGGCGGTAGCGACAACAGCACGACCGAGGCGTTGAGGATTCCCCACGGCACGTTCATGCCTTGCTGTGAAAGTTCGGAAGCGACGATCGGCAATGTCTTGGCGTTGGAACTGGACAGCATCAGCGCGATCAGGAATTCGTTCCACACCAGCACGAAGCTGAAGGCGACGGCGCCGATCAGCGAGCGCGCCGCTACCGGCAGCGCAATGCGCCAGAACACCGAGTAAGCGCCGTAGCCGTCGACGAAAGCGGCTTCCTCGATTTCCTTCGGCACGGCCTGGAAGGCGGGAATGGCGAGCCACATGATCACCGAGATGGTGAGCAGCGAATAGGTGACGATCAGCGCCGGCAAGGTGTCGTAGAGCCCGATCTGCAGCCAGATCACCATCAGCGGAATGGCGACTGCCACCGGGGGCAGGAAGCGCAGCGACAACACGAAGAACTGGATGTCGCCAGCGAAGCGATTGGGATAGCGCGCCACCGCATAGGCTGCCGGAAGGCCGAGCATGACGCCGATCAGCACGGCGACGCCGCAGGAAATGACCGAGTTATAGAGACCGGTCATTACGCTGTCGCGGCCGATGATGTAGCTGATATTGTCGAAGGTCGGGGTAAACACCAGGCGCGGCACGCGGGTGATGATGTCGACATTGTTCTTCAGCGAATTGACCGCCGTCCAGGCGAGCGGAAACACCGCCATGAAGCCGGCGAAGGCCAGGATGATCTTGCCGATAAGGCGGCCCGGTCTCATGCGATACGGCCTCATGCCTGCACCCGCTTCCACAGCATGGTGAAGGTGATGACAGTCGCGATCATCATCAGCACCGCCATGGCCGAGGCATAGGACACCTTGCCGGATTCGATGAAGCCTTGCGAGAAGGCGTACATGTCGAGCGTCTCGGTCGCCACGCCCGGCCCGCCGCGCGTCATCACATAAATCAGGTCGAAGGAGCGCAGCGATTCGATCATCTTGACGAACATCAGGCTGATCAGCGGCGCCTTCAGCATAGGCAAGGTCACATAGGCATGGATCTGCCAGCGTTGGGCGTGGTCGAGCCGCGCCGCTTCGATCGGCTGCGGCGGCAAGGTCTCCAGAAGCTTCAGCACGATGACCGCGAAGAACAGTCCCCACTGCCAGACATCGACCGAGGCGACGGCAAACAGGGCCGTCGACGGCTTCGACAGCGGGTCGAAGATCAGCCCGCCGGTGATCAGCCTGTAGGGATAGGTGGCGATGCCGTAGAGCGGATGATAGGCAAACTTCCACACGAAGGCCGCCGAGACACGCGGCAACAGCACCGGGATGATGAACAGCAGGCAGTAGATGTTGCGCAGCCGCGGCGACGCTACTTCGAACATCAGCACGCCGAGCCCGATCGCCACCATCATCGTCGCCACCACGGTGACGATTTCCCACTTCACCGAAACCCAGACCGCGTTGAGGAAACGCCGGTCGGCGAACAGGTCGATGAAGTTCGACAGCCAGACCCAGGAATAGTCCGACGAGCTCAGCTCGCGGTTCTGCAGCGCAATGACGATGGCGTACAGCGTCGGCACCATCGACAGCACCAGAAGAATGGCGAGCGTCGGAACCAGAAACGTCACGGGCAGGGAAGAGCGTCGGCGCATTGCCTATCCTCGGGCTGTGCCCTTTTGGAGAGACCCGCGGCGCACAGGTCCCGGCATCCGGTCGAATGCCGTGGACCGCGCGCCGCGGGCGGGAGGATTACTTCTTCTTCACCAGCTCGTTGGCGTAGGCCTCGAGTTCGTCGAGGCCGCCCTTGACGTCGGTGCGCGTGCCGGTGACCAGCTCTTCCAGGATGATGCCCCAGCGGTCGCCGAGATCCGGCCAGCGCGGATCCTGCCAGAAGTTCACCGCCGTCACCTTGCCGGTATCGGCAAGCGCCTGGCCGAGATCGGCGCCATAGATGTCGGCGAACTCCTTGCTGGACAGCACGCTGGTGCGGTTGAGCTCGCCGAATTGGTGCGCGTCGAGCCGGCGCTTCTCGTTCTCTTTCGACGTCGCCCAGGCGATGAACAGGCCGGCGCATTGCTTCGCGGCGTCATCGGCATTGGCCTTGGCGGCGATGGCGAGGCCGTGGCCGTAGCCGCCGCCGGTCAGTGGCGAGGGCGGCGGCAGGAAGCCGATCTTGCCGACCACTTGCGAGGTCTTCGGGTCGACCGCCATGCCCGACAGTGGCGTCGATTCGACCAAGATGGCAACCTGGCCCGACAGGAAGGCGCCGGTCGATTCATCCCAGCTGCCGGTCTGCGTGCCGGGCGCTGAATCCTTGAACAGTTTAAGATAGGTCTCGGTCGCTTTGACCGCGGCCTCGGAGTTGAAAGCCGGCTTGTCACCGTCGAACCATTTTCCGCCATAGGCCTTGAAGAACGGCATCCAGCGCCAGACATTGGCGCCCGAGCCACGCGCGCCGCGCAGCGCGATGCCGTACATGCCCTTGTCGGGATCGGTCAGCTTCGGCACGTCGGCGATCAACTCGTCCAGCGTCTTCGGCGGCTGGATGCCGGCGGCTTCCAGAATGTCCTTGCGGTAGACCATCAGGTCGCCGCCGCCGGTCAGCGGCGCGAACCACACCTTGCCGTCATAGGTGGCGACCTTCTGCCGGCCCGGGTCGAAATCGGCGTAGTCGTAGTCAGCCGGGTAATAGTCGGTGAGCGGCACGATCCATTTCGACGAGGCGAACAGCGCGACATTGGCTTCGTCGACATAGTAGACGTTGTAGTTGCCGACCGTGGACGCATCGGCGCGCGACTTTGCCCGGCGGTCGTTCTCGTTGAGATAGTCGATCTGGAAGCTGGCGCCGGCCAGTTTCTGGAACTCGTCCTTGGACGCTTCCAGCAGCGTCAGCCCGTCACGCGGTTGCGCCAGCACCTTGACCGGCGCCGAGCAGACCGGCGCCGCCAGCGCCATGGTCGAGAGGGTCGTGGTAAGCATGAAAGCTGCGCTTATGCTCGCAGCGAGCCGAATTGGTTTCATTGATTTACTCCTCCAGGAACAGTCGCAGGAAGCGGAAGTCTTCGGTTGCGCGATCCTCGCCATCGCCCGAGCGACAAGCCGCCCATCGCCAAAATGAGGAGTTGCTAAAGGCCGCGCTAGAAGCCCCGTTGCAGCAGACCTGTACTTTTATGCATTGTGCGCTGCAAAATCCGGCCCGCCTGCACAGCCTCTGTCACATGAGTACCGATGGAGTGAGGAAGGCCGGTTTTCAGGCGCGCATCGTCATCCGCTGCTTCGACAGCTTGCGGTAAGATGACGGCGTCATCCGGTGCTTGCGCAGGAAGGCGCGGTTGAAGTTGGCGATGTTCATGTAGCCGACCTGGAAGCAGATGTCGGTGATCGGAATATCGGTGTCCGCCAGCAGCTTGCAGGCTTGCCAGAGCCGGAGCTTGGCGATGTGGTCGCTGAAACTGTTGCCGGTGTTTTTCTGGAAGAAGCGCGAAAACGTGCTTTCGCTCATCCCCGCCAGCTCCGCCGCCTCCGGCAGCTTCAGGTCCTCGGCGAAGTGCTGGAAGAGATAGGTCAGCGTGCGCTGGATGATGTCCAGCGAGGTTGCGTCGAGCGCGGGTGAGAAATCCGGCGAGGACAAAAGCTCGTATTCGTCTGTCCTGGCCAGCAGATCGACCAGTTCGAGGAAGAGGCAAAACCGGGCGAGCCCGTGCACGGTGCCCATCCTTTCCATCAGCGCAGCGCCGTCGAGCGCGGCGCGGCCATGGAAGACGATGCCGCGCAGCGATCGCTCCAGGAACGGTTCTAGTTCGCGCAGCTCCGGCAGCAGTCCCGCCGAGCCGCGCAGCCGCTGCGGATCGAATTGCAGCACGATGTCGCGTCCTTCGATCAGCTCGCCGGGTTGCACCGATGTCACCCAGTCATGCGGCAGCCCGCCGCCGACGATGCTCAGGTAGCCCGGCCCGAATTCGCCGATGTGATCGCCGACCAGCGCGACCCCGGAAGACTTCCTCAGGAGATGGATCTCGTATTCCGGATGAAAATTCCAGACATTGCGCTCCCAGGGATAGTCGTCGAGCCGCCACAGGAAACTGTCGCTCGCCTCGGTGACGATGTGCTCGAAAGCCGGCACCGTGCGAGGGATCGCGGCCGTGTTCTTTCTGCGCCTGAATGCCATCGTCTGCTCTCCGGGGCGTATGAGGAAGCGACTGGTTTCGGGTAATCCGTAGCAGTCTGTTGCCCGCAAGTGAACGATGTCTGCCTCAGCGATTTCAACGCCGGCTCTCGATGATCTCGATGAAGCGGGCGAACAGCCCGGCCTGGGATTTGATGCCGAGTTTGCGATGGATGTTGCGGCGATGAACCTTCACCGTTCCCGGCACGATGCGCATGGCTCTCGCGATCGACTCGGTGGAATGCCCCTGCAGCACCAGATCGACGACATGCTTTTCGCGCGGGGTCAGCGACAGGCTTTCCCAAATGTGGGCGCGGTCGAACTCGTTGACGGCGGCGATCGTCTCGCCCTGCTCCGCTTCGTCCTGCTCCTCGGCCGCAAGTGCGGGCCAGCGCAACCGGGCGAAGTTGATGACCGCCGGCGCCATGTCGCGCAGCAGCCTGGCATCGGCGGTGCCGAAGGGACCCGAGGCGTGCAATCGCATCAGCGACAGCACCAGCGCATCCTTGCCGGGCAGCGGCACGAAGAAGCCGACCTCCTCGGCCAGCCTTGTCTGGCTATAGTAGGTGCGAAAATACTCGCTGGCATAGAAGCGGTCGGGCGCCAGCTCGCGCATGCGCCAGAACCCCTCCTTGCGCTCCACCGCCGCGTGATGAAATGGGTCGAGCAGATAAGGTCCTTCCTGATAGAGCGTGACGAAGACATGGCTCTCGGCCGGCGAGAAGGTTTCGAACAGCAGCGGCGGTCGCGATGCGCCGCGATAGCCGAAGATAACGCAGTGGTCGAAGCTGACATGCTGGCTCAGCCAATCGACCATTGCCTGGCCGAACATTTCGCCGCTGGTCTCTCGCGTTGCCGCGACAAGGGCTGCGAGCCGGCTGTATTCGTCGCTGCGGGACGCACTCAACCTATACCCCCTCAAACGAGAAAATAGATCAGATATACCACCTGCGAGGTATATACTAGCCGCCATTGGCTCTGGTAGCGTCCTGAAATAGCCCTGTTGCTGGAGCCAGCACTTTGACCGCAGTGCCCGACATCGAGTTTCGCGGCGTCACCAAGCGCTATGGCGCCGTGACCGCTGTCAGCGGCATCGATCTGGCTGTGCCGCCCTCCGCCTTTGTCGCCCTTCTCGGACCGTCCGGCTGCGGCAAGACGACATGCCTGCGCATGATCGGCGGCTTCGAACAGCCGAGCGAAGGCCAGGTGTTCATCCGCGGCCAGGACATGGCCGGCACGCCGCCCTATCGCCGCCCGGTCAACATGGTGTTCCAGCAATACGCGCTGTTTCCGCATCTCGATGTGGAAGCCAATGTGTCCTACGGGCTACGCCAGGCGAGGCCGCGCCTGTCGTCGCAGGAAATCGGCCGACGCGCTGGCGAGGCGCTCGAAATGGTGCGGCTTGCCGGCTATGGCAGCCGCAAGATCCACGAACTCTCCGGCGGCCAGCAGCAGCGCGTCGCACTGGCGCGCGCGCTGGTGAACAAGCCGGCGGTGCTTTTGCTCGATGAGCCGTTGGCGGCGCTCGACAAGAAGCTGCGCACCGACATGCAGATCGAGTTGCAGAACCTGCAGCGTGAAATCGGCATCACCTTCGTGCTGGTCACCCACGACCAGGAGGAAGCGCTGTCGATGAGCGACTTCGTCTGCGTCATGAACGGCGGCCGCATCGTCCAGCTCGGCCAGCCAAGTGAAATCTATGACGAGCCGGCCGACCTGTTCGTCGCCGATTTCGTCGGCAAGACCAATCTGTTGAGCGGCAAGGTCGCCGGGCATACCGGCGATCTGGTGAATGTGGCGCTCGCCGACGGCACCGTCATTGCGGCGCGCAAACGAACTGCCTTGCAGCAGGGCGAGGCCGTTTCCGTCAGCCTGCGCCCTGAATCGCTAAGCCTCGGCGCCACGGAAGGCAGCCTGTTCAAGGGCATCGTCCGCAACCGGATATTTCTGGGCTCGACCGCGGAATACGCCATCGAGGTCCAGGGCATCGGAACGCTGCTGGCCAAGGCCGACCATGTGATCGGCCACGGCAATCTCTTCAAGCCGGGTGAACCCGTCGCCATCGGCTTTGCCTCCGGGACGCCGCTGGCGTTTCCGGAGACCAAGAACAACGGGACCAACCAGAGGGTAGCAAAAAATGTCGAAATCATATCGTGACGGACTGCCGATAAGCCCTGAGAACTTCGTCGACCAACTGATGCGTTTGAAGCGCGGCTCGATCGGCCGCCGCGATTTCCTCGGCCTCACCGGCCTGGGCATCGCAACCGCGGTGATGGCGCGCGAGCTCGGCATCATGCCGACGCCGGCCTTCGCCGCCGAAAACCTCGGCGACCGCATGTCGATCGCCACCTGGCCGAACTATCACGACCCGCAGACCTTCGAGAATTTCAAGAAGGACACCGGCGTCGCCGTCGAGGTCAACGTATTCGGCTCCAATGAGGAGATGCTTGCCAAGCTGCAGGCCGGCGCCTCGGGCTGGAGCCTGTTCGTGCCGACCAACTACACGATCTCGACCTACAAGAAACTCGGCATCATCGATCCGCTCGACATGGCCAAGCTGCCGAATTTCGACGGCTCCCAGGAGGACCCGCGCTTCACCTCGGAAGGCACGATCGACGGCACGACCTACGCGGTGCCGAAGAACTGGGGCACCACGGGCTTTGCCGTCAACACCAAGAAGCTGGCCAAGCCGATGACGAGCTGGAAGGAATTCTGGGACGTCGCCATGGCTGAGGGTGATGGCCGCACCATGGTGCATGACTACCAGCTGACCACCATCGGCAACGCGCTGAAATATTACGGCTATTCCTTCAACTCGCTGAAGCAGGACGAACTCGCCAAGGCCGAGGAACTGCTGCTCAAGGTCAAGCCGCATCTGTTCGCGGTCTCTTCGGACTACCAGCCGGGCATGCGGGCGGGCGACGCCTGGATGACCATGTGCTGGACGAATGATGGCGCACAGCTGCATCGCGATATCCCGGAGATCGCCTATGTGCTGGGTAAGGAGGGCGGCGAGATCTGGACCGACTTCTACGCCATCCCGAAGGACGCGCCGAACAAGCCGGCCGGCTATGCCTTGCTCAATTATCTGATGACCCCGGAGGTTGCTGTGAAGGAGCATCTCGCCAACGGCGCGCCCTCGACCGACGCACGCGTCAACAAGCTGCTGCCCAAGGAAGTGCTCGACAATCCGATCCTTTACCCGGCGGCCGACCTGTTGACACCGCTTGAGTTCGGCGCGGCGGCAACACTGACCGATCCGGGTCGCGCCGAGCTGATGGCGCGCTTCAAGTCGGCTTGAGGCTGGCCTGACGCAAACGGAAACCGGCGGGCCTATGTCCGCCGGCATCGGGGCGGGTTCCATGCACGGCAACAGATTTCGGTATAACATCCTGACAGCGCTGCTGCTCGCTCCGGCTACAGCGTGGCTGGTGGTGTTTCTGGTGTTGCCGTTCGTCGCCATTGCCGTGTTCAGCGTCGGCGAGCGGGCGCCGGAGGGCGGCTACCAGGCCGCCTTCACGCTGGCGCAATATGCCAACCTCCCGGCGCGGGCGACTGCCTTCTGGAACACGATGATGCTGGCGCCGGTGGGCGCGCTTGCCTGCCTGCTCGTCGCCTACCCTGTCGCCTACTACCTTGCCCTAAAGGCGCCGCAACGCTGGCGGCTGATCCTGCTGGCGCTCGTGGTCATTCCGTTCTGGACCAGCCTTTTGATGCGCACCTATGCCTGGATGTACATTCTGGGCGGACGCGGCATTCCCGCACTGCTGGCCTTTGTCGGCACCGAGGATGTCAGGCTGATCAACACGCCGGGCGCCGTGCTGCTCGGCATCGTCTATGGCTATTTGCCGCTCATGATCCTGCCGATCTATGTCAGTCTTGAGCGGCTCGACCGACGGCTGCTGGAAGCCTCTGCCGATCTCGGCGCGACGCCGCTCTCGACCTTCCTAGGCGTGACGCTGAAGCTGTCGCTGCCGGGCGTCATGACCGGCTTCTCGCTGGTCATGATCCTGCTGCTTGGCGAATACCTGATCCCGACGCTGCTTGGCGGTGGCAAGGTGTTCTTCATCGGCAACGCGCTGGTCGACCTGTTCCTGCAGTCGCGCAACTGGCCGTTCGGATCGGCCATCGCCATCACCTTGGTGGCGGTTTCGGTGGTGGTGCTGATTGCCGCCAACCGCATCTCGACGCGGGTGTCGGGCGCCCGCAGGGTGGATCTGATCTGATGCGCGCCTTCGTCACAGCCGTCTTCGCCTTCCTCTATCTGCCGATTGCGTTGGTCGTGCTGTTTTCCTTCAACGCCGGCCGCCATGCCAGCGAGTTCACCGGCTTTTCGGTGCAGTGGTACGGCACGGCGCTGTCGAACCCGTTCCTGGTCGAGGCATTGAAGAACAGCCTGTTCATCGCCACCACCAGCGCGCTTCTGGCGGCGGTGTGCGGCACGGCAGCCGCACTCGGCCTGGCGCGGGTCGGGCTCAGAACCCGCGCCGTCTTCGACGCGCTGATGGGTGCCGCGATCGTCGTTCCCGGCGTCGTCATCGGCATCTCGACGCTCGTCGCGCTGGTCCAGTTGTTTGGCGTGCTCAACCCGTTCCTCGCCTCGATCTGGCCAAACGACCAGCCGCCGCGCCTGTCGCTCGGCTATGGATCGATCATCGCCGCCCACGGCCTGTTTTCGATGGCGTTGGTGACGATAATCGTCGGCACGCGTCTCGCCAGCCTCGACCGCAACCTGGTCGAGGCCTCGAGCGATCTCTACGCCACGCCGCTGACGACGTTTCGCTCGATCGTGCTGCCGCAGATCATGCCGGCGGTGATCGCCGGCTTCCTGCTCGCCTTCACCTTCTCCTTCGACGATTTCATCGTCGCCTTCTTCGTCGCCGGCGCGCAGACGACGCTGCCGATCTATGTCTTCGCCTCGATCCGGCGCGGCGTGACGCCGGAAATCAACGCCATCGCCACCATCGTGCTCGTCGCCTCGGTTCTTCTGGTGGTGCTTGCCCAATGGCAGCTGCGCCAGCGCCAGCCGTCAAACTGAACAAGCCATCCAGCTGAAAGACAAATTCATGCTCCTCAAAGACCGCATCGCCGTGGTGACGGGCGCCGGTTCCGGCATCGGCCGCGCCGGCGCCATGATCATGGCCAGGGAAGGCGCGCTGGTGGTCATCGCCGACCGGGATCTGGCCAGCGGCGAGACCACGGCGGCGGACATCCGGGCAGTGGGCGGGCAGGCCGAGGCGATTGTCACCGACGTCTCTGACGACGCGGCGGTCGGGCAGCTCATCACAGGCACGCTCGGCAAGTATGGCCGCATCGACATCCTGCACAATCACGCCGGCATCCAGGTCGGCGGCACGCTGACCGAGGTCGAGGTCGATGGCATGGATGCGTCCTGGCGCATCAATGTACGGGCGCAGTTCCTGGCCGCGCGGCTGGCCATGCCGGCGATGGTCGCGCAAGGCGGCGGCGTCATCCTCAACACGGCTTCGAATTCGGGCGTCTTCTACGACCGCGAGATGATCGCCTATGCCACGTCCAAACATGCGGTGGTGGCGATGACCAGACAGATGTCGCTCGACTATGCCCGCCACAATGTGCGCGTCAACGCGCTCTGCCCGGGCTGGGTCGACACGCCTTTCAACGAGCCGTTCATCGCCCAGATGGGCGGACGCGAGGCGATCGAAACCTATGTCCGCACCAAGATTCCGATGGGCCGCTGGGCGAGCGCCGAAGAGATCGCAGAAGCGATCCTGTTCCTCGTCTCCGACCGCTCATCCTTCATGACCGGCCAGGCACTGGTGATCGACGGCGGCGAAAGCATCGGCTGATCCAAGGGCAGCCGGATAGGAGGGTTCCCGCTTCTGGCTCAATCGCCGGCTGCCCGTCCTCCCTTGCCTTCATGCCGCATTTCGTCCAATAGAACGACGCAAACGCTGCGAAACCGAAGGTTTTGCCGTTTGGAAGTGCGGCTTCCGGCCTCGTTGCCGACGCGCCGCAATCGGAAAGAGCAGGACAATGTCTGCGATCGAAGCCGGCGCTCGTGCGCCGGAAAATCTTTGGCGTCAGGAAATCAGGGCGACGCTGGCGCTGGCCTGGCCGATGGTGCTCACCAATCTCGGCCAGACCGCGATGACCGCCACCGACGTCATGATGATGGGGCGTCTGGGCGCGGACACGCTGGCCAGCGGCGCGCTCGGCGCCAACCTCTATTTCATGCCGCTGATCTTCGGCCTCGGCCTGATGCTGGCGACCTCGCCGATGATCGCCACCGAGCTTGGCCGCCGCCGCTATTCGGTGCGCGATTTGCGCCGCACCGTGCGGCAAGGGCTGTGGCTGGCGATCCTGATCTCGATCCCGATCTGGATGGTGCTGTGGCATGGCGAGGCCATTCTGCTGGCCATGGGCCAGGAGCCGGCATTGGCACATCAGGCCGGCATCTATCTGCGCTGGCTGGAATGGGCGGTGCTGCCCTTCTACGGCTATATCGTGCTGCGTTCCTTCATCTCGGCGCTGGAGCGGCCGGGCTGGGCGCTGATCATCGTCTTCGTCGCCGTCGCCTGCAACGCCTTCTTCAACTGGGTGTTCATGTTTGGCAATCTCGGCGTCACCTCAATGGGCATTGCCGGTTCGGGGCTGGCGACCACGCTGTCGAGCACGTTGATGTTCTGCGGCCTGGCAGCCGTGGTGATGCTGGAGAAGAAGTTTCGCCGCTACCGCCTGTTAGGCCGCTTCTGGCGCTCCGACTGGCCGCGCTTCAAGGGTCTGCTGCGGCTCGGCATGCCGATCGCCGGCATCCTCGCCTTCGAGGTGACGATCTTCAACGCCGCAGCCCTGCTGATGGGCCTGATCGATGCGGATTCGCTCGCCGCGCACGCCATCGCCATCCAGATCGCCTCGATCTCCTTCATGGTGCCGCTCGGCCTCAACCAGGCGGTCACCGTGCGTGTCGGGCTGGCGCATGGCGCAGGCAATCCGGCAGGCGTTTCGCGCGCTGGCTGGACCGCCTTCGTCATCGGCGTCTCGTCCATGGCGCTGATGGCGCTGGTGATGGTGCTGTGGCCGCATCTGTTGATCAGCGCCTTCATCGACATGACCGATCCGGCCAATGCCAGGGTGATCGCGCTGGCCGTGTCGTTCCTGGCCTTTGCCGCACTGTTCCAGATCTTCGACGGCGCGCAAGCCGTTGCCGC
The DNA here is from genome assembly GCF_040323125.1 of Mesorhizobium sp. M0062. Lineage (NCBI taxonomy): Bacteria > Pseudomonadati > Pseudomonadota > Alphaproteobacteria > Hyphomicrobiales > Phyllobacteriaceae > Mesorhizobium > Mesorhizobium sp. M0062. The sequence goes on along the minus strand of NZ_JAMYUO010000033.1, from coordinate 19,582 downwards.
CGGCATGCTGCGCGGCCTGCACGACACCAAGGTGCCGATGATCTATGCCGCGATCGGCTATTGGGGCATCGGCCTGCCGCTCGGCGTGCTGCTCGCCTTCCATTTCGGCCTGCACGGCGTCGGCATTTGGATCGGCCTGGCGTCAGGTCTGGCCGTGGTGGCGGTGCTGCTGCTCGCGCGCTGGCTGCGGCGGGATAAGATTGCGCCGCCGCTCGTCTTCAGCCATTGAAGACGCACCAAGCGGTCCGTCAGCTGCCCGAAGCAGTCACTGCAGAGCAGATGTCTGGTGTCGCCTTTTGGACCGGAAGCGGCCGAACGCTTCGGGCGTGGGATCTTCAAAAGCGGACTCTCAGTTCGACGCGAGCATCGTTGCGAGTGAACGATCCCAGACTCTCGCTGCTTTTCAGAACCGGGTAGAACGCTCTGCCGGTTGGGGCGACTTCAAGCCGTGGCAAGAGCATTCCGGATTGGCCGGAAGTCGCGCCGCGGTCTCCAGCGCAACCCGCGAGGCTGTCATAGAGAGGCTCGGCAGCACGTGCTCCTGCAGCAATTTCTGGCGCTCGCGGTCCATATAGTCGTTGAAGCCGGCCGTGACGAACGCAAGGGGCACGAAACAGGCGCCGATCTCGCGCGATAAGGTGGCCTCAGGGGCGATCGAGTGGTTGAGCACGTCCGCTCCCATGTTTCGATACGCCAGAGCTTCGGCGGGAGTTGTCAGTCGCGGCCCGTAGCAGTGGGCAGCCACCAACTGCTGCTCGATGCCATGGACGCGGCATCCGGCTGGCCAATGGCGCCGGGCGGTCTCGGCCAACAATGCCGCACATCTTGGACATACGATCTGCTTGCCCGAGCAGTCGAAGCTCTGGCGGCCAGGCAGAAGTGAAAACGGGGTCTGCGACAGTTCGATGATATCGGCGTTTACGACTATGTCGCCGGGCTGGATCGCCTTGTTGACGGCGCCAACAGTCGAGCAGGCCAGCACTTGCCTTACACCCGCTTTCATCAACACCCAGAACGCGCGGCGATGACAGGAATGGTCGATATGGTCTCGGGGATTGCCGTGCGAATACATGCACAGGGCACGTTTCGTTTTGCCCTCGACGGTAATAGATGCATCGAATTCGAGCAGTTTCCAATTGTCGCTGGGACCGAAAGGGGTTTCGAAACTCATGTCTCGTTGCAAGGTGCGGACGCCATCGACTTCGACATCTTCCGGAAAGGCGAGACCCCAATTCGCCGAGCCGGTGATGATCGCCAACCCCACCTGGGGTATGTCCGTTGAATGATCCGCCAGATCGTCGGCTGCATGATGATTGTTGGGCATGTTTCCAATCTCGGTCAGGATTTTTGGCGAAGGGTCACGACGAGGACAACGACCACGACGATGACGGTCCACAAGGTCGAAATCGCCGCAATGGTCGGGTCGATCTGATCGCGCAGCGACAGGAACATGAGCTTCGGCAGCGTGCTGTTTTGACCACTCGCGACGAAGATCGAAATGACGGATTCATCGAGCGAGGTCAGGAAGGCCATCAGCGTGGCCGACAACAGACTTATCCGAAGTTGGGGGACAATTATTCCGCCAATGGCTCTTGCCCAGTTTGCGCCCAGGCTGCGCGCCGCCTGAACCTGGTTCCAGTCAAAGCGGGCCAAGGCGGGCACCAACACAATGCAGGCGACCGGAATGGCCAGCACCACATGTCCGACCAGGACACCGAACAGCGTTCCGACCAGACGTTGGGCCGCCAGAACAAAGAAGAGACCAATCGCGAGCAGGATTCCCGGCACGATAGAAGGGGTTAGCAGAATACCCTGAATGGCAATGGCGGCCTTTCCGCCGAGCCGATTTATCGAAATGCAGGCCAGCAGCCCCAGGGGCACTGCGATCATAGCCGTCAATGTGCCAAGGATCAGGCTCGTCCTGAGTGCGGCCATCCATGCCGCCGAACCGAAGAAAGCCTCGTACCAGCGCAACGAGTATGCGCGCGGCGGGAACTCCAAAAGATTAGACGCCGAAAAAGAGAGCGGCACGACGACGAGCGTCGGCAGCATCAGGAACGCCATAACGAGCGCGCAAAAGCTCCACAGGAGGATGCGGGCCAGCCTGCTATCTGGATAGGCTTCAAGCATGGGCTGTGCCGATGCTGCGTCCGGCAATCAGCCGCCGCGCAGCCAGGAACATCACCCCCACCAACGCCATTAGTACGAGGAGCAGGATGCCCAGGACGCTCGCCGAGCCCCAATCCTGGAAGGTCGATAGCGTGCGCTCGATCCGGGTGGAAAGAGGGTTCACCTTGCCGCCGCCAAGCACCGCGGGCGTGATGAAGAACCCTATGGTGTAAATGAAGACGATGATCGAACCCGAGAAGATGCCGCCGGCCGAAAGCGGCAGAATGACCGTGCGGATCGTTTGTCCGAGCGTGGCGCCCATGCTCGCCGACGCGCGAACGAGGTTTGCATCGATATCGCGCATCGCCGCATAAACGGGCAGCAGGAAGAGCGGCAGCATGTAGTGAACCATGCCGATGAGCGTTCCCGTTAAGTTGTAGACCAGCGGCAAGGGCTCAGCTGTCAGGCCTGAACCGGTCAAAGCCGCGTTGATCAGGCCATCGCGTCGCAACAGAACGAGCCAGCCATACGTGCGCACCAGAATGGAGGTCCACAACGGCAGCATGACGAAGGCCATCAGCAAATTGGCCACCCTTGGTCTGGTGCTGGCCAGGGCGAGCGCCAAGGGGGTACCGAGTAGAATGCAGATCGCCAGCGTGCCCACGGACAGCTCAAGGGTGGTGACGAGTGCCGACCATGTCAGTCCGCTCGAAAGCACTTTCTCGTAGTTGCCGACGGTGTATTCACCCGCTGTGGTGAGGAAGGATTGCCGGATAATCCAGACGATGGGCAGGATCGCCGCCAGCCCAACGATCAAAAGCGCGGGCACTGAAAGCGACAGGAAGAACCGCCGCTCGCGTCGTGCGTCTGCCGCGAGCGCAGGATCGGCGATGACGGTCACGCTCCTGCTCCCGGTATCGCGTGAACTTTCGCTGCCGGTGCATATGCGGTCACTCGCTGACCGGTGGCAAGCTCGCCGCAGCCGCTGGCCATCGCCGCCGGAACGCAGACAAGAATCTCTTGCCCGCCGTCAAGCGCCAGCGTCAAAAGCCAGTTCTCGCCGCGAAACGCCTTGGCGCGCAGCGTTCCCTCGAGCGCCACCCCGTCTCGCCCGACGAGCTTCGCATCAAGATGGAAACTTTCGGCGCGGATCATCAGAGCTTCGCTTGATGCATCGGCGCCGTCTATTCTGCGCACCGCGCCCGGGGCCACAATGTTGGCCTCACCCATGAACTCCGCGACAAAGCGGGTCGATGGACGATCATAAATCCGCTGTGGCGTGTCGATCTGCTGAATACGGCCGGAATTCATCACCGCGACCCGGTCTGACATGATCAGTGCTTCGCGCTGGTCATGCGTCACATAAATCGTGGTGATCCCCAGATCATCGTGCAGACGCCGGATCTCGTACTGCATGGTTTCGCGCAAATTCTTGTCGAGCGCCGACAACGGCTCGTCCATCAGCATCACGCGCGGCTCGAAGACGATCGCCCGCGCTAACGCAACCCGCTGGCGCTGGCCGCCGGACAATGCGGCAATGTTGCGCTCCGCCAAACCTTCGAGCTTCACGCGGTCCAAAGTGTCGAGCGCCCGCTGGCGGGCGTCGGCTTTCGGTACCTTGCGCAGCACCAGCGGATACTCAACATTTGCCAGAACGTTCATGTGGGGAAACAGGGCGTAGTTCTGGAAGACTATGCCGATGTTGCGCCTGTTCGGGGCCAGGCGGGTAATGTCGCGATCGCCCAACAGAAGTCTACCGGAATCCGGCCGGACAAAGCCGGCCAGAGCCATGAGCAGCGTGGTCTTGCCCGATCCCGATGGCCCCAGCAGCGTGAGGAATTCGCCAGCCCGAATGTCGAGCGAGACATCGTCCAGCGCGACGTAAGATCCATAGGTCTTGCGCACGCTGTCGATGGTGATCGGGAGCGACTTCATCATGTGCTCAAGCCTTAGAGCTGAGACTCAGCGGGCCATCATCTCATCGAAGGCTTTTTGGGCAGCCTCGCCATTCCTGACCCACCATTCTGAATTCGAAAACACCGAAGTGCCGGCATTTTCAGGCGCGGTCGCCAGCGTCTTGAGACGGTCCTCGGGGATAAGGCCACCCTCATAGCCAGCAGGATTGACCGGGCCATAGGCTATGAAGTCGGTCAGCTTCGCCACGCGCGCGGGCTGTGTCATCGCTGCGATGAGCTTCATAGCTGCTTCCTTGTTCGGCGCCCCTTTCGGCACCGCAAGACAGTCGGTGCCAATGACGGAACCCTTGAACGTGTAGTCGGCCGCGCCGCCATCTGCTTTTACGGTTTGGGCCCGCCCGTTCCAGGTAACGACCAAATCCGCCTCACCATCTTTCAGCAACTGCGCCGACTGCGCTCCCGAGGTCCACCAAACGGCGACATTTGGCTTGAGTGCTTCGAGCCGCTTGATAGCGCGATCCAGACCCTCTGGCGTGCTGAGAACGGGATAGACGTCCGCCGGTGCTACGCCATCGGAGAGCAGCGCGATCTCGATCGAGTCCTGGGCATTGGCACGCAGCGCACGACGGCCGGGGAATTTGGCAACGTCCCAGAACTCCGCCCATGTCTTCGGCGGGTTTTCGCCATAGGTCTTGGTGTTCCACGACAAGACGGTGCCATAGGAGTCGAATGGATAGCAGTAGTCGGACTTTGCGCCGTCCGGCACGGCCTTTGGGTCGATGATCGTGTAGTCGAGCGGCTCCAGCAGCGACTGTGCGGCGGCCTGCGCGCCCTCCGGTGAGCCCAGGTGAATGACGTCGGTTGTGACCGCGCCCGAGGTAACCTGCATCTTCAGGGCGGCCAAGCCGTCGCTGAGGGTCTCCTCGCGGACAGCATAGCCAAGCTCTTTTGCAGCGGGGGCCCACATGGCTTCCTTCATGGCGTTGCCATAATCGCCGCCCGCGGTCGTGAGGGTGACTGATTGGGCATAGACCGGCACGGCGGCCGAGAATGCGAATGCCGTCAATGAAATGCGTAACCAAGACATAGGTTCTCCTCCCTAGAATTTGTTGAGACGCGCTAAAAATGGCCAATTATTGCCAATCGTAACGTTACGATTGCATCCAATTGCAGGAGAGTCAAGCTGCTTTAGCGAGAGCTTGGATTGACCGTGAGGTGGAATTCGGTCACGTAGTGGAAGTCAGCAAATCAGCCGGCGCTTTCGCAAATGAGGTCGGGCGACATGACCAACCTGAAACAGATCGCGGCGGAACTTTCCCTTTCGGTGACCACCGTATCCCGCGCGCTGAAGGATGGGCCGGAGGTTCATCCCGCCACCATCGCTCGCGTCAAGGAAGTGGCGCAGCGGGTCGGCTATGTGCCAAATCATCATGGCTTCGCGCTCAAAACTGGCCGCACGCTGACGATGACAGCAATCTACCCGATGGAAACACAAGATCACCTGTCCGATCTGTTGAAGCTTCCGTTAATCGAAGGCATGACGCTGGCGGCGCGGCAAGCGGGTTATAGTCTATCCATCTACTCCACCACGCCCGATGATGACCCCATCGAGAGTGTGCAGCGACAGCTTCAGGCGGGCAGCACAGACGGACTGATTATCACGCGCATGGTCTCGGGTGATCCACGCGTTAAGCTATTGCTGGATAGAGGCATGCCATTCGTCGCGTTTGGAAGAACTGACCTGGATACAGCATATCCTTATGTCGACATCGACAATGAACAGATTGCCTACGAGGCGACCCGGCGGCTCATGGACAAGGGCTGCCGACGCATTGCGCTGCAACTTCTCGTTCCGGGCGACCAGGCGAGTGCCATGCGTCTTTCCGGGTATGGAAGGGCAATGGCCGAGGCTGGTATTCCGATCGACCAGTCGCTGATCGGTCATGGAATGTTCACCATGGAATCGAGCGCAGCCTGGTTCGATCGCATGCTGGCCTGGTCAGATCCGCCGACGGGCTTGGCTTGCGCCAACGAACTGGGCCTTCTGGGGGCACTACACGCTCTTGGCAGAAGAGGTCTCGCGCCAGGGAGTGACATCCACATTGTCACTCGGGACAGCACGCGGCTGTCACGTTTCTTGCCTGCGAAGATCGGCGTTCATTTCGTGGACATAGCGGGTGTCGGACGCAAACTTGTCGAAGTCCTGGAGAGCCGGATCGTCAATCCCCTCGGGCCGGTGGAGACGGTCTTGTTCAAAGGTGAGTTCGACCCTGGCGAATAGTCGGGCGAAGAAGTCAGTTGTCCGCTTTCGAGGAGCACTTAGGTTCACCCCTGAGTCCGAGATGAGGCGCGAAGCTGCCGCCTGCGCGAGTGCATAGGGTGCACTCAGCACCTTCATGGCATTGGTGGTCTGAGCAGCGATCGAGGGGTGCTGTACTGGTGCTGTTACTTAGAATGATTGCGCTCAGCTCCCGTCGGACGACATCGCGCCGAGCAATCTGCGAATATCGCCGAACCTGGCGATCGAGCCGAACACCAGTGCCGCCACCGCGACGAAGAACACCGACACCGAAGCCATGGTCGGCGTGTAGCCATAGCGCAGCGCGTTGAAGATCTTGATCGGCAGCGTCTCGGTGGTGAAGCCGATCGTCATGTAGGCGACGATGTATTCGTTGAGCGACAAGACGAAGGCGAAGGCGTAGCCCGAGACGAGGTAGGGCAGGATCAACGGCAGCACCACGGTTTTCAGCACTGTGCGGTCGTCGGCGCCCATGGTGGCGGCGGCCTCTACCAGCGAGCGGTCGATCGAGGCAAAGCCCAGCGACAGCGTCACCAGCGGCAGCGTCACGAAGAAGATGGCGTGGCTGATGATGGCGGTGAAGAACTGGCCGAACAGCCCGACCGTCGCCCAGAAGGAGAGGAAGCCGAGCGCTGTGATGACCGGCGGCAGGATGAAGGGGGCAAGCCCCAGCAGCTGAAAGATATTTGCCCAGGGCGCGATGCGCCGCCACAGGAACCAGGCCAGCGGCAGCGCCACCGCAACGGCAATCGCCGCCGAACAGACGGCGAGCGTCACAGAATGGATCAGCGCCAGCCGCCATTCCGGATCGGTGAAGATCTGGGCGTACCAGGCGAGCGAGAAGCCGACCGGCGGGAAGCTGAGCTCCTGCCGCGAATTCACCGACACGCCGGCGACGACGATCAGCGGCGCCGCCAGGAACAAAGCGACGATGGTGAAATAGACACGGCGCAGCAAGGTCGCGGTCATAGGGCGTTCTCCCTTCTTCCGACGAGCAGTGTCAATCCGACCAGCGCCAGCGAGATCAGCACCAGGAACACCGCCATTGCGGCCGCGAACGGCATGTTGGACTGGTAGATCGCCTGGTCGGTGATCAGCACCGACAGCGTCCAGTGTTGCGGCCGTCCCAGAATCTGCGGCAAAAGATACGAGCCGAGGGCGAACACGAAGACCATGATCAGTGTCGCCACAATGGTGTTGCGCAATGCCGGCGCGACGACGTTGAAGAAGGCGCGGATCGGCGAGGCGCCGAGCGTGCGCGCTGCCTCGAGCAATGTCGGGTCGAGGCGCACGAGGGCGGGGTACAGCACCAGGATCGTATAGGGCAGCGCCTGGTAGACCATGCCGGTCAGCACCGCGCCAAAGGTCGGCAGCAGCGCCACCGGCTTGTCCATCAGCCCGATCGCCACGAACAGATTGGTGATGCCGGCGGTGCGCGAAAACAGCGTCGACCAGGCAAAGCCGATGATGACTTCCGACAGCGACAGCACCGACAGCAGGCCGACCAGCCACAGCGTCTGCACACGGCGCGGCCGACGGGTCAAAAGGTAGGTGAAGGGAAAGGCGATGGCCACGCAGCAGACGGCGACCAGCACCGCCAGCAGCAGCGAAAAGCCGAGCACGCCGCCGAAGAACACCGACAGGAAGCGGGCGTAATTGTCGAACACGAAATCCGGCGTGTAGAAACCGGACGGGTTGCGCTTGAAGAAGCTCACCGCGATCATCGTCGAGAACGGCACGACGAAGAAGACGATCAGCATCAGCGCCGGAAAGAACAGCGGCGTGTAGTCGGCTATCGACTTCGGCGCTTCGCGTCTCATGCGCCGAGCACCACGCAGCTTGCCGGCGGCAGTGTGACGCCGACCTTGGCGCCGACCGGCACGTCATGCCGCTCGCGCGGCGTCGTCACCGCAATGATGCTGGTGCCGCCGACGTCGACGAAGGTCTCGATGGTGCCGCCGAGATCGCGCACGAAACTCACCTCGCCGGTGATGGCCGAGCCGCCGGGGCTGCCGAGATGCACATCCTCGGGGCGGACCGATACAGACGCTTTAGTCTGACCCGCCGGCATGGCAAGACCTGGAATGGCTGTGCCCAGAATGGTGGTGCGCCCGGTGCTGTCGATCTCGGCCGGCAGCAGATTGGTGATGCCGATGAAGTCGGCGACGAAGGCGTCGGCCGGCTTGCGGTAGATCTCGATCGGCGGCGCCGCCTGCAGGATCCTGCCGTGGCCCATGACGACGACGAGGTCGGCCATGGTCATGGCTTCGCGCTGGTCGTGGGTGACGACGATGGTGGTGATGCCCAACCGCTGCTGCAACTGGCGCAGTTCCACCTGCATGGCCTCGCGCAGTTTGGCGTCGAGCGCCGACAGCGGCTCGTCGAGCAGGAACAGTTTCGGCGACAGCGCCAAGGCCCGTGCAATTGCCACGCGCTGGCGCTGACCGCCCGACAGTTTGGCCACCGGGCGGTCGGCAAAGCCGGTCAGATGGGTGAGGCCCAGCAACTCGTCGACGCGCTTCTTCTGCTCCTCCTTCGAGGCGCCGCGAATGCGCAGCGCATAGGCAATGTTGTCGCCAACAGAGAGATGCGGAAACAGGGCCAGCGACTGGAACACCATGCCGAGATTGCGCTTGTGCGTCGGCAAAGGCGTGATGTCCTCGCCGTCGAGGACGATGGCGCCGCTGGTCGGCTCCTCCAGTCCGGCAATCATGCGCAGCAGCGTGGTCTTGCCGCAGCCCGATGGGCCGAGCAGACACACGAACATGCCATGCGGCACGTTGAGCTGGACATTGTCGACGGCGGCGAAGTTGCCGAATTTTTTGGTGACGGCGTTGATATCTAGTCCGGACATGCTCATCCCTCTCAGGCTGTGCGCTGGAGCAATTCCAGGAAATGGCCGCCGGAAGAGGTCCGGCGGCCGATCAGTTTTTAAGCGGATCGAACGGCTCAGCCGACGATGAGCTCGGTCCACTTCTGGTTGATCCAGTCGGCCTTCGACGTATAGAGGTCATAGCGCGGGATGATCGGATCGATATCCGACGACACCGCGGCGAACTCTTCCGGCTTGAGATCAAGCACCTCCTTCTTCAGCGTCGGCGTGGTGCCGACCTTGCGCGACATCAGGCCCTGCATTGACGGCTGGCTCATATAGTCGATGAATGCATGTGCCTCGTCGACCTTGGTCGAGGCGCGCGACAGCACCCAATTGCCGGAGTCCTGGATGCCGCCTTCCTTCGGGAAGGTCGAGCGGACATGGAAGCCGTCGGCGACCGCGAGGCCGGTGACGTCGTGATAATACTGGCCCATCGGGATCTCGCCCGACTTCAGCGCCTGCTCGAACTGCGCCTCGTCGCGATACCACAGCCGGACATTCGGCTTGAGCTCGGCGAGCTTTTCGAACGCCTTGTTCAGTCCGTCCTCGGTGTCGAGCGCATTGGTGCCGCCCATGAAGGTCTTGGCCGTCACTTCGAGCAGGAACGAGTTCGAGGCAAGCGCCAGCAGGCCGAGCTTGTCCTCATTGGCCTTGTCCCACAGCGTCTCCCATGAGGTCGGCGCATCCTTGTAGACGTCGGTGTTGGAGACCAGCGTGATCCACCAGGCGACGGCGCCGATGCCAGCAACACGGCCATCCGGATATTTGTTGACGAAGCGCGGCAAGAGGTCATTGTAGTGCTTGAACTTCGACGTATCGAGCGGCGTCCACAATTCGGTCGACTGGCCCTTCAGCGTCGAGGTCTGCGACATCATCGAAAGGTCGGCCGGCGCCTGGCCTGCCTTGGACGCCTGTTCGAGCTGCACCAGCCAGGCTTCGCCGGTCGGCTCGGCGACCGATTCCACTGCAATGCCGGTGGCCTTGGTGAAATCGGGGAAGACGTGCTCGTCGAAGGATTTCTTGAAATAGCCGCCATAGACGCCGACCTTCAGCGACTTGTCCTGCGCGCGCAGGATCGACGGCATGGCGAGCACGCCGGCTGTAGCGAGGCCCGCACCAAGCACGCCGCGCCGTGTCAGGGATTTTCCAATCAGTCTGTTCATCTGGTTTCTCCTCAGTTGATGCCGTTCTATTCCGGCAGGTTCCCTTCACGCACTGTCGCCGCCTGGCGTCAGTGGGCCGCCGCTCGTTGTTCGAGCGTACGGGCGTATTGCGTCAGTGGAAAGCACATGACGAAGAAGATCAGCGCCACCAGCCCGTAGACCTTGAACGGTTCGAAGGTGGCGTTGTTGATGGCGTTGGAGGTTCTGACCAGCTCCTCGAAGCCGATGATCGAGGTCAGCGCCGTCGATTTGATCAACTGCACCAGGAAGCCGACGATCGGTGCCCTTGTGATCGAGAACGCCTGCGGCAGGATGATCAGCCTGAGCTCCTGCAGACGGTGCAGCCCAAGGCTGGCGCCAGCGTCCCACTGCCCGCGCGGCAGCGCATCGACGCCGCTGCGCCAGATCTCGGCCAGATAGGCGCTGGCGAAGAAGGTCAGGCCGAGCACCGCTGCCGTCCATGGCTCGATGCGCAGGCCGAGCATCGGCAGGCCGAAGAACATCAGGAACAGCTGCATCAACAGCGGCGTTCCCTGGAACAGGGCGATGTAGCCGGAAGCGATGCGCCGGCTCCATTTATTTTCGGCGATGCGGAAGAACAGCACGATCAGCCCTACCACCGCCCCGCCGACAAAGGCCGCCAGCGACAACAGCACCGTCCAGCGGGCGGCGAGCAGCAGATTGCGAACGATGTCCCAGAAGGTGAATTCGATCATGTGACACCTGCCCCCAACACGCGGCGCCCGCCTGTGACCAGCAGCCGGCGCAAGGCCATGGACAGGACGAGGTAGACCAAGGTCACGACGAAATAGGTTTCGAAGGACCGGAAGGTGCGGGCTTGCAGCATGTCGGCCTCATAGGTCAGCTCGCGCACGGCGATCTGCGACACCACGGCCGATTCCAGCATCATGATGACGATCTGGCTGGTCAGCGCCGGATAGATCACCTTGAGCGCCTGCGGCAGCACGATCTTGACAAACACCTGGCGTGGCCGAAGCCCGAGTGCCAAGGCGGCTTCCGTCTGTCCGCCGGGCACGGCATCGAGACCGGCGCCGACGATTTCAATGGTGTAGGCCGCCATGTTGAGCGTCATTGCCAGCATGGCGGCCAGGATCGGGTCGAGCCTTATGCCGAGGCTGGGCAGGCCGAAGAAGATGAAGAACAGCTGCACCAGGAACGGCGTGTTGCGCATCACCTCGACATAGACCGCGATGGCGCGCTTCACGAATACCGGGCCGTTGCGCCGGCCGGCAGCGCCCAGGATGCTGAGCAGCGTGCCCACGAGCGTGGTCACGACGATCAACAGGATCGTCGTGGCCGCGCCGCGCGCGATGTCGCCCACAGCACCTGGGAGCCAGGCAAAGGCCACGAGAACTCAATCCTTGAGGTTGTCGGGATTGAGCGGCGTCTTCAGCCAGGCCTTCGAGCTCTCGTCGAGCTTGCCGTCGGCCAGCATCTTGGCAACCGCATCATTGACCGCCGTCTTCAGCCGGTCCTCTTTCTTGTTGAGGCCGATATGCGAAGGCGAGGTCAAAAGCTGGAACTTCTGCTCCGGCTTCAGCGCGTCCTGCTTGGCCAGCACCTGCGCGCCGACATCATTGCCGACCACCATCAGCTGGGTCTGGCCGGAGATGAAGGCCTGGATGACGGAATTGTAGTTGTCGAAGCGCTTGATGTCGGCCGATGACGGCGCCGCTTCGGTCAACGACGTATCCTCGAGCGTGCCGCGATTGACGGCGATCGACTTGTCGGCGAGATCTTCCTTGCCTTTGATCGAAAGCGCTGCCGGACCGATGACGGCGATGTAGTAGGGCGCATAGGCGGCGGCGAAATCGATCACCTCCTCGCGCTCCTTGGAATAGCCGACGCTCATCAGGATATCGACGCGCTTGTCGGTGAGATACGGGATGCGGTTCTGGCCGGTGACGCTGACCAGATTGAGCTTCACCTTGAGTGAATCGGCGATCGCCTGCGCGACGTCGACGTCGTAACCCTTGATGCTCATATCGGCGCTGGCCGAGGAGAAGGGCGGAAAGTCGGAGAAGATGCCGACATTGATGGCGCCGGCCTTGGTGATGTCGTCGACGGCGTCGGCATTGGCCTGGGCGGCGAAGCCGAGGCCGGCGAGCATCAGCGCGGCGGCGATGGTTGATTTCATTTGGATTGTCATTGGTATTCCCCTTCTGGAAGCTTGTTTGTTTTGGAAACGGCCGCCGGCTCCAGCGCGGCGGCCGCCTTTGCATGTGAAATCCGTCAGGCCCCCTTGCCGGTGATCGCCGGGCTGAACACCATCAGGCTCAGGATCTCGAACAGGACCTGGGCGCCGACATGGGCGGTGTTGGTGGTCGCGTCATATTGCGGCGCCACCTCGACGACGTCGCCGCCGACGATGTTGAGGCCTTTCAAGCCGCGCAGCAGTTCGAGCACTTCGCGCGTCGTCAGGCCGCCGATTTCCGGCGTGCCGGTGCCTGGCGCGAAGGCCGGATCGACACTGTCGACGTCGAAGGAAATGTAGGTCGGGCCGTCGCCGACTATTCTGCGCGCCTTCTCGATGATGGCCGGGATGCCGAGACCCGTCACCTCTTCGGCATGCACGACCGTCATGCCGGATTCATAGGTGAACTCCCACAGATACTCCGCCGAGCCGCGGATGCCGATCTGGATGGTGCGGGTGGGGTCGAGCACGCCGTCCAGCACCGCGTTGCGGAACGGTCCGCCATGATGGAACTTGGTCATGTCGAACAGCCCGCTTGTGTCGCAATGAGCGTCGATATGGATCATGCCGACCGGCGCCTTTTTGCCGACCGCCTTCAGGATCGGATGGCTGATCGAGTGGTCGCCTCCGACCGAGAGCGGCAGCACGCCGGCATCGACGATCTGGTTGGTGCGGCGCTCGATATCTTCGTGGCTGACCTCCAGCCGGTAGCGGCTGCGGAACGGCGTATCGCCGATGTCGGCGACGCGCAGCTCATGCGTCGGCGCGCATTCCAGCACATGATTGTAAGGGCCGATGCGCTCGATGGCGCGCAGCGCCCTTGGCCCGAAGCGCGAGCCGGGCCGGTTGGTGACGCCGAGATCCATCGGCACGCCGATGATCGCCACCTGCAAATCGCCGAAATCCGGATTGTCGGCAGCGATTTCACGGTAGGGCGCGGCGAGGAAGGTGGGGATGCCGGCATAGGGCGCCAGCCTTGTGCCGCTCTTGGAGAAGATCTTGTCCGCGACCTTGCGGAACTTCGGGTCGAACATCTCGCCGCCATGGCTCTCGCCATACTTGCGGCGCAAGGCTTCCAGCTTGCCTCTGTCATAACCCATGTCGGTCTCCTCCTGCGGGCTGATGCATGCGGCCGTGGCGACATCTGCGAACTGACCATCATCCGGCCGGGTCGCTGTCCCGCTGGCTGCCTGTAGATTTCACGTCATTGATGCTGTTGACCTGCCAAAGTGTCCGGCAGCCGCATTGAAAAATCAATTGATATTGTTACGGTGCTGATTGTGAGAAAATCTCACAGAGTATCCGGTTGCTCATGGCCAAGCGTCTGCCCCCCTTGAATCCCTTGCGCGCCTTCGAGGCGACGGCGCGGCATGCCTCGCTGACCAAGGCGGCGAGTGAGCTCAACGTCACCCACGGCGCAATCAGCCACCAGATCAAGGCGCTCGAGCAATCACTCGGCGTAAAACTGTTCGAACGCACCGGACAGCGGGTAAAGCTCACCCCGCACGGCGCCGAATTGCTGCCGGCGGTCTCGACCGCCTTCGACGGCATCGCCGCCGCCACCCAGCGCATGACCAGGCCAGCCAGCGCCGGTACGCTGTCGGTCTCCTGCGTGCCGGCGCTGCTGCTTCTGTGGATGACGCCGCGGCTCGGCAGCTTCATGGCGCAATATCCTGATATCAGGTTGACGCTGATCCCGTCCAACGACCCCAAGGACATCCGCGCCCCACAGGTCGATGTCTGCGTGCTCTATGGCGACGGCAGCTGGACCGATTGCTGGATGCGCAAATGGTCGGGCCTCGAACTGTTCCCGGTGGTCAGCCCGACGCTGATCAACAACCGGCCGCTCCGCATCTGCCGGGATCTTGCTGGCCATGTCATCCTGCATGGCGATGATGGCCGCGAATGGCACACCTGGCTGGCCGCCGCCGATGGGCTCGACCTCGAACGTGGCCGCCGCCACCATCTCGGCGACGCCCGTACGGCGATCGAAGCCGCGGTGCACGGACATGGCGTGGCTCTCGGCGATTCCGTCACCGCCAGCATGCTGCTCGCCAGGGGCCTGCTGGTGGCGCCGTTCAGCCTGTCGGTGCCGGCGGTCGATGATTTCTACGTCGTCTGCCGCAACGAGATGCGTTCGGCGCCTATCGTGCAATTGTTCGTCGACTGGCTGTTTGCCGAAAAGGAACAGGCCGACAGCCGGGCCGACGCGCCGGTGGCCGGCCGCATCGGCAGCCGCAGGAAGCGTCCGGCGCTGCGGGTGGTGGGCGCCAAGAGTTGAGGCTGGACCTGAGCGGCTGCTTTTTGTCGGGCCAGCCCGGAAAGCGGGAGGCGCTTTCAAAAATTCAATGCTAATAAGCTCTTGCCCGGCAATTCCAGGAAAACTGTGCGGCGGTTTCCCGTCCGGAATTGCGTAAGAAAGACGTGAGCAGCGAAGGCGACGGCAGGACATGGCAAGAACCGATATAGCGCGGCGCGTCTACAACCACACCTGGAAGCTGGACCCGATCGTCCGCAGCCTGCTCGACACCGATTTCTACAAGCTTCTGATGCTGCAGATGATCTGGGGCATGTACCCCAAGGTCGACGCCACCTTTTCGCTGATCAACCGCACCACCTCGGTGCGCCTGGCCGACGACATCGACGAAGGCGAATTGCGCGACCAGCTCGACCATGCCCGCACGCTGCGCTTCTCCAAGAAGGAGATGATCTGGCTTGGCGGTAACAATTTCTATGGCCGCAAGCAGATCTTCGAGCCGGAATTCCTCGCCTGGCTGGAAGGTTTTCGGCTGCCCGACTACGAGCTGTCCAAGCGCGACGGTCAGTACGAGCTCTCCTTCAGCGGTCCCTGGATGTACACCACCCTGTGGGAAATCCCGGCGCTGGCGATCATCAATGAGCTTCGTTCCCGCGCCGCCATGCGCGCCTTCGGTCCCTTCGCGCTTGACGTGCTCTATGCACGCGCCAAGGGGAAGATGTGGGCCAAGACCGAACGCTTGAAGGCGCTGCCCGGCATCCGCATCTCCGATTTCGGCACCCGCCGCCGCCATTCCTTCCTGTGGCAGCGCTGGTGCGTCGAGGCGCTCAAGGAAGGCATTGGCGAAGCCTTCACCGGCACCTCGAACGTGCTGCTGGCCATGGACAACGACCTCGAAGCGCTCGGCACCAACGCGCATGAATTGCCGATGGTTTTTGCCGCCCTTGCCAAGTCGGAAAAGGAATTGAAGGAATCGCCCTACAAGGTGCTGCAGGACTGGCAGCGCTATTACGGCGGCAACCTGCTGATCGTGCTGCCCGACGCTTTCGGCACCGCATCCTTCCTGCGCGACGCCCCGGACTGGGTCGCCGACTGGACCGGCTTCCGCCCCGACAGCGCGCCGCCGATCGAAGGCGGCGAAAAAATCATCGACTGGTGGCGCGAGAAGGGCAAGGACCCCAGGCAGAAGCTGCTGATCTTCTCCGACGGTCTCGAGGTCGAAACCATCGAGGAGACCTACAGGCACTTCAAGGGCAAGGTGCGCATGTCCTTCGGCTGGGGCACCAACCTCACCAACGATTTCGAAGGCTGCGCGCCGACCGAAACCAACAGCCTGGATGCGATATCGCTGGTCTGCAAGGTGACGGAGGCCAATGGCCGGCCGGCGGTGAAGCTGTCGGACAATCCGGCGAAAGCGACGGGCGACAAGAAGGAGATCGAGCGCTATCTCCGGATTTTTGGGGCGAAGGACCGCGTGGAGCAGCTGGTCAAGGTTTGAGGGTCGGCGGGTGCCTTGCTGGACGAAATGGAAATCGCGATAGCGTGAGTTGCCGCCCACCCCCCTCTGTCCTGCCGGACATCTCCCCCGCAAGGGGGGAGATTGGCAGCATCGAGTACCGCGCCTCTTTCTTTACCCTTGAAAGTTGGCGAAAGCCCCGGCGACATCCAATCTCCCCCCTTGCGGGGGAGATGGCCGGCAGGCCAGAGGGGGGTGTGAAGGATCGCGTCAGGCTGACATATGTCGCCTGCTCCCCCACCCTCACACTCCTCCCCACCCCTGCCTTCGCCCACGCCTCCGACCGCGGCCACGTCCTCCTCCTCCCGACCGGCTACTATATCGCCGGCGGCGCGCTCGCCGTCGCCGTCAGCTTCCTCGTCCTCGCCCTGCTGCCACCCGACGCCCTCGACCGTTTCTGGCGCCGCCGCTTGCAACTTTTCACCTTCAGCGACACCCCTCGCACAATCATCAGCCTGCTCTCCTTTGCCGGC
Organism: Mesorhizobium sp. M0062; assembly: GCF_040323125.1. Taxonomy (NCBI): domain Bacteria; kingdom Pseudomonadati; phylum Pseudomonadota; class Alphaproteobacteria; order Hyphomicrobiales; family Phyllobacteriaceae; genus Mesorhizobium; species Mesorhizobium sp. M0062. The sequence goes on along the minus strand of NZ_JAMYUO010000033.1, from coordinate 2,759 downwards.
TTCGCAACCCTCATCGCCGCCGGCCTGTTCGGCAGCCGCGACCCGCTCTCCAATCCGCTGCCGCTAACCATCTGGACGCTGCTCTGGGTCGGCCTTGCCATCGCGCAAGGCCTGTTCGGCGATCTCTGGTCGTGGCTGAATCCATGGTATGGCCCGCGGCGGATCGAAAGCCGCATGTTCAAGTTTCGTGGCCGTGAGGGACAGGAATCGCGTTTGCCTTCATGGCTCGGCTGCTGGCCGGCCGTTATCCTGTTCTTCGCCTTCGCCTGGTTCGAGCTGATCTACCCGGCGCCCGACGACCCGGCGCGGCTTGCCTATGTCGCCGGCCTCTACTGGTTGCTTACCTTCATCGCCATGCTCGCCTTTGGCTACCGCGATTGGAGCCGGCGCGGCGAATTCCTGACGGTGTTCTTCGCCATGGTGGCGCGCTTCGCCCTTGTTGAGCGCGATGAACACGGGCGGCTCGCTCTCTGCTGGCCGGGCTCAAAACTGCTCGGCGCAGCGCCCCCGCCGGCAAGCGGCATCGCCTTCCTGCTGCTCAGCCTGTCATCGGTGTCCTTCGACGGCCTGTCGAAAACCTTCTTCTGGCTCGGCCTGTTCGGCATCAACCCGCTGGAATATCCCGGCCGCACGGCGCTCATCGGCATAAGCAGCTTTGGCCTCGTGCTGACCTTCGTCCTGCTCGCGGCGGCATTCCTGCTGGCTGTCCTCCTCGGCCAGCGCCTTGCCGGCAGCCGACATTCCCACGGCGAGGCCGCCGGGCTGTTGGTCTGGTCGATCGTGCCGATCGCGCTCGCCTATCATGTCGCGCACTATCTGACGGCGCTGCTGGTCGACGGCCAGTATGCGATCGCCGCTTTGTCCGATCCGTTCGCGCTGGGCTGGAACCTGTTCGGCGCCGCCGACATGCAGATCGAGGCCGGCATCGTCGCCGGCGCCGACTCCGCCTGGTGGCTGTGGAACCTGCAGGCCGGCATCATCATCGCCGGGCACATGCTGGCGGTGCTCGTCGCCCATGGCCTGGCCTGGCGACTGCACCATGTGCCATCGCGCGCCGCCCTCAGCCAGTTGCCGCTCACCATACTGATGATTGCCTACACGATCTTCGGCCTGTGGTTGCTTGCCACGCCGACGGCCGGATGAGACAAGCTGATCAATATGCCTTTGCGGAAAGCCCGCTTGCAAGCTCTGTGCTTTGGTGATTTAGTTTGTACACATGCAATTTCTGCCCCTCCTGCAAGGGAGTGGCCTTGCCTCGTTACAGACAGTCAAAACTCAAAAACAGGGGAACTGCCGTGACTGACAAGAATGGGTTTTTCGATCTCTCCAAATCCACCCTTAGCCGCCGCACCGCGCTGAAAGGTCTCGCCGCCGGCGCCGGGCTGACGCTCGCGCCCGGCTTCGTCCGCTACAGCCAGGCGCAGAGTTCAGCGCCAATCAAGATCGGCTTCCAGTCGCACCGCACCGGCATCGGCGCCGCCTATGGCCGCTGGTATGAAAAGACCAGTGCCGCCGCGGTCAAGGCGATCAACGACGCCGGCGGCATCAACGGCCGGCCTGTCGAACTGGTGATCGAGGATGACGGCACCGATCCCGGCCGTGGCGCCGAGGTGGTCGGCAAGTTCGCCACCCAGCACAAGACCGACATCGTCTTCGGCACGCTGTTCTCGCATGTGGTGATCGGCTCGGCGCCGGCCGCCGGCGAAAACAAGATCCCTTATTTCGTCGTCAGCGAAGGCCACCACGTCGCTTCGACCAAGCTCAACCGCTACGTCTTCCAGCCCGGCATCACCGATGTGAAGAGCCAGATCCAGTCGATGGCGCCATGGATCGCGGCCAATGCCGGCAAGAAGGTGACGCAGATCTTCCCCGACTTCGCCTTCGGCTACGACCATCGCGACTACCTGCCGCCGGCGCTGAAGGCGCAAGGCGCCGAGGTCATCGCCCAGATCGCCATCCCGCCGACAGAGTCGTCTTTCACCAAATACTTCCCGCAGATCCCGGCCGAGACCGAGGTCATCTACCATGTCATGGTCGGCCCCGCCGTGCTCACCTTCGTCAAGGAACTCGGCGAGTTCTACGGCTCCAACCGGCCGCAGCTGTTCGGCTTTATCGATTCGCTCGAAGCCACCGACATAAATAGCCCCGGCCTCGAATTTTTGGACGGCAGCCATTTCTGGGAAGGTTCGCCGCGCTATGCGCAGGCCAATGACTCGGCCGCGCAGAAAGCCTACCGCGCCGCTGTCGGCATCGACGACAATGGCGCGGCCGTCGGCGACCCCAAGGACGTCTCCACCGCCGCCCACATGTTCGGCTGCTGGGAGACGCTCTATGTCGTCAAGAAGGCGATGGAAGACGCCGGCTACAAGGGCCCGGAAGACCGCGCCAAGCTGGTCGAGGCGACCGAGGCGCTGACCGAATTCGCCGAAGGGCCGGAGCATCCGCAGGGGCCGAAGACCTTCAACGGCAAGATCCACCAGTGTTTTGGCATCCAGAACATCTCCAAGGTCGAAGGCGGCAAGATGAAGGTCGTCCACAAGACCAAGATCGAGGACGGGCTTTACGAGGCCGAAGGGGATTATACGACGCAGGCGCTGTGAGGCGCCTTACCCTCCCCCTTGTGGGGAGGGTCGGCACGCAAGCTTCGCACTTTTGCGAAGCTTGCGAGACGGGGTGGGGGTCGCGCCGGCCCGTGCCCAACCCCCCCCCGCCCCCGGGGCGGGCACCCACCCCCCCAGGGGAGGGGGAGGGCGGCCGGG
>NZ_JAMYUO010000032.1:0-66966 GCF_040323125.1 Mesorhizobium sp. M0062 | reverse complement strand
CGTGCCACTCCCCCCCACCGACCAACGCAAGCCCACAATCACAACGATGCCCCACCCCCCACGGGGCCCCCCCCCCACGGTGGAGCTTCGCTCGACACCTCTCCCCCGATCGACGGGGGAGAGGAAAGCGCGAGTTCGCCGACCTTGGTGCCTTCATCTCTCCCGGAGGCCGTGAAGTGACTATCTGCCGGAAATCCTGCAAAACTTTGCGCCTAATTGCGCGCCGCTCCCCAACATCGACAAGAAATTTCGCCGACATATCTGCATCTTGCGGTCGCCTGCCGGCCGTGACGCCGGATGGGTTGCGGCGCCCCATGAATTGGCGCTGTGCCGGGCGCGCGGATGTGCAAATATCACCGCAGCAAATGGGAGGACCATGGTCATGACCGATGCTGGGATGTTGCGGTTTCATGTGCCGGAGCCGGAAGTGCGGCCGGGCGGAACGCCCGACTTCTCCAACGTGCCTATCCCCAAGGCCGGCTCGGTGCCGCGCCCGGACATCGATGTCGATCCGCGCACCATCCGCGACATGGCGTTTTCGATCATCCGTGTGCTCAACCGCACCGGGGAGGCGGTCGGGCCGTGGGCCGGGCTGCTCACCGACGAGGAGCTGCTCGAGGGGTTGCGCCACATGATGACGCTGCGCAGCTTCGATGCGCGCATGCAGATGGCGCAGCGCCAGGGCAAGACTTCGTTCTACATGCAGCATCTGGGCGAAGAGGCGGTGAGCTGCGCTTTCCGCAAGGCGCTGATGCCGGGCGACATGAATTTCCCGACCTATCGGCAAGCCGGCCTGCTCATAGCCGACGGCTATCCGATGGTCACGATGATGAACCAGATCTATTCCAACGAGGCCGATCCGCTCAAAGGGCGGCAGCTGCCGATCATGTATTCGTCGAAGGAGCACGGCTTCTTCTCGATCTCCGGCAATCTGGCGACGCAATACATCCAGGCGGTCGGCTGGGCGATGGCTTCCGCTATCAGCAACGATTCGAAAATCGCGGCGGCGTGGATCGGCGACGGCTCGACGGCCGAATCCGATTTCCATTCCGCACTGGTGTTCGCCTCAACCTACAAGGCGCCGGTCATCCTCAACGTCGTCAACAACCAGTGGGCGATCTCGACGTTTCAAGGCATTGCGCGTGGCGGCTCCGGCACCTTTGCCGCGCGCGGCCTCGGCTTCGGCATTCCGGCGCTGCGCGTCGACGGCAATGATTATCTCGCCGTGCATGCCGTGGCCAAATGGGCGGCGGAGCGGGCGCGGCAGAATCTCGGGCCGACGCTGATCGAACATGTCACCTACCGTGCCGGCGCGCATTCGAGCTCGGACGATCCGTCGGCCTATCGGCCGAAGACGGAATCCGACGCCTGGCCGCTCGGCGATCCGGTGATGCGGCTGAAGAACCATCTGATCCAACGCGGCGTCTGGTCGGACGAGCGTCACGCCCAGGCCGAAGCGGAAATCCTCGAGACGGTGATCGCGGCGCAGAAGGAAGCTGAAGGCCACGGCACGCTGCATGCCGGCGGCAAGCCGTCGACGCGCGAGATGTTCGAGGGCGTGTTTGCCGAGATGCCGCCGCATCTCAGGCGCCAGCGCCAGCAGGCGGGAGTCTGACCATGCCGAGACGGACCATGATCGAGGCGATCCGCGACGCCATGGACGTGTCGATGGCGCGCGACGAACGCGTCATCGTCTATGGCGAGGATGTCGGCTTCTTCGGGGGTGTCTTCCGCTGCACGGCAGGCCTGCAAGCGAAGTACGGCAAGACCCGCTGCTTCGATGCGCCGATCAACGAATCCGGCATTGTCGGCTCCGCCATCGGCATGGCCGCCTATGGGCTGAAGCCATGCGTGGAAATTCAGTTTGCCGACTACATGTACCCGGCTTACGACCAGCTGACGCAGGAAGCAGCACGCCTGCGCTACCGCTCGAACGGCGATTTCACCTGTCCGATCGTGGTCCGCATGCCGACCGGCGGCGGCATCTTTGGCGGCCAGACGCACAGCCAGAGCCCGGAAGCGCTGTTCACCCATGTGTCGGGGCTGAAGACGGTGGTGCCGTCCAATCCTCATGATGCCAAGGGGCTGCTGATCGCGGCGATCGAGGATCCCGATCCGGTGATTTTTCTGGAGCCGAAGCGGCTCTATAACGGACCGTTCGATGGCCATCACGACCGACCGGTGACGCCATGGTCGAAGCATGAACTGGGCGAGGTCGCCGACGGCCATTACACGGTGCCGCTCGGCAAGGCGGCGATCCGCCGGGCGGGCTCGGCCGTCACCGTGCTCGCCTACGGCACCATGGTCTATGTCGCGCAGGCGGCCGTGGAAGAAACCGGCATCGATGCCGAGATCATCGATTTGCGGACCCTGCTGCCGCTCGATCTCGACGCGATAGTCGCTTCGGTGAAGAAGACCGGACGCTGCGTCGTCGTGCACGAGGCGACACTGACCTCCGGCTTCGGCGCCGAGCTGTCGGCGCTGGTGCAGGAAAATTGTTTCTACCATCTGGAAGCGCCGGTGGCGCGCGTCACCGGTTGGGACACGCCCTACCCGCATGCGCAGGAATGGGATTATTTCCCGGGGCCGGCCCGTGTCGGCCGCGCGCTTCTCGAAACCATGGGAGCCTAGGGATGGGCGAACACATCATCAAGCTGCCGGATGTCGGTGAAGGCGTCGCCGAGGCCGAACTTGTGGAGTGGCACGTCAAGGTCGGCGACCTCGTGCGCGAGGACTCGGTGCTTGCCGCCGTGATGACCGACAAGGCGACGGTGGAAATACCTTCGCCGGTCGATGGCGAGATTCTGTGGCTGGGCGCCGAGATCGGCGACACGGTGGCGATCGGCTCGCCGATCGTGCGGCTGAAGGTGGCGGGTGAAGGCAATGTGAAGGATGCGCTGCCGGGCGAGGCCAGCGCCAAGAGCACCCCCACCCCTGCCGAGGCGAGCCACGGGTCTCGCCCGTCCTCCGGACCCCCACAAGAGGGAGGCGTTTCGGCCACGAAATCCGACGCCAAGTCGCCACCACCTGCACCAGCAGCCAAAAGCGCACGGGCAGCTGAGACTGAATCCCTCTCCCCCTTGTGGGGAGGGGCCAGGGGCGGGGGTACTGCGCCGACATCTAAAGGTGCGGCACCCTCCGGCGCGCCGCGCCCGGAGGGCGAAAAGCCCCTGGCGTCGCCCGCCATCCGGCTCAGGGCGAAGGAGGCGGGGATCGATCTGCGCCAGGTGTCGGGTACCGGCCCTGCCGGCCGCATCAGCCACGAAGATATCGAGGCCTTTCTCGCGCGCGGGCCGCAGGTGGCGAAGGCGTCGGGTCTGGCGCGCAATGACAGCGTCGAGGATATCAAGGTCATCGGACTGCGGCGCAAGATCGCCGAAAAAATGTCGCTGGCGAAGTCACGCATCCCGCACATCACCTATGTCGAGGAGATCGACGTCACAGCACTCGAGGAGTTGCGCGCGGCGCTCAACAAGGAAAAGCGCAAGGGTGTGGAGAGGCCGAAGCTGACGCTGCTGCCGTTCCTGATGCGGGCGATGGTCAAGGCGATTGCCGACCAGCCCAACATCAACGCGCTGTTCGACGACGAGGCCGGCATCATCCATCAGCATGGCGGCGTCCATATCGGCATTGCCGCGCAGACGCCGTCGGGCCTGGTGGTGCCGGTGGTCAAGCACGCCGAGGCGCGCGACCTCTGGGATTGCGCGGCCGAGCTCAACCGCCTGGCCGAAGCGGCGAAGTCCGGCACGGCCAGCCGCGACGAGCTGTCGGGATCGACCATCACCATCACCTCGCTCGGCGCCATGGGCGGCGTGGCGACGACGCCGGTCATCAATCATCCTGAGGTGGCGATCGTCGGCGTCAACAAGATGATGGTGCGGCCGGTCTGGGACGGCACCCAGTTCATCCCGCGCAAGATGATGAACCTGTCGTCGAGCTTCGATCACCGGGTGGTCGACGGCTGGGATGCGGCGGTGTTTGTGCAGCGGATCAAGGCGCTGATTGAGACGCCAGCGCTGATATTTGTGGATTGAGGGGCGGAACGACCGAGATGACGGCGGGACAGCGCCCCCCTCTGCCTTACCAGGCATCTCCCCCACAAGGGGGGAGATTGGACGTCACGCAGGGTTTCGCCAATCTCCATCGTTGCAGGAATGAGCGAAGCGAAGAAGCTGCTGATCTCCCCCCTCGTGGGGGAGATGTCCGGCAGGACAGAGGGGGGCGCGAAGGATCGCGACGGAACATTCCCTCGCATCAAAGGGTCACGCCATGAAAGAAATCTCCTGCAAGCTGCTGGTCATCGGCGCCGGGCCCGGCGGCTACGTCTGCGCTATCCGTGCCGGCCAGCTCGGCATCGATACGGTGATCGTTGAAGCCGGCAAACCGGGCGGCACCTGTCTCAATGTCGGCTGCATCCCGTCCAAGGCGATGATCCATGCGGCGGAAGAGTTCGAGAAGGTCGCGCATATGGCCGGCGGCAGCAGTCCGCTCGGCATCTCGCTAGCAGCGCCCGTGCTCGATCTCGGCAAGACGGTTGCGTGGAAGGACGGCATTGTTAGCCGGCTGACCGGGGGCGTTGCCGGGCTACTGAAGAAGGCCAAGGTCAAGACCGTCTATGGCTGGGCGACGTTCCGCGACGGCAAGACCGTCGCGGTCGAGACCGAGACCGGCACCCAGATCATCCGCGCCGAAACGGTTGTGATCGCCACCGGCTCGGCGACGGTGGAACTGCCGTTCCTGCCGTTCGGCGGCCCGGTGATTTCATCCACAGAAGCGCTGGCTCTCGGCGAGGTGCCGAAAAAGCTCGCCGTGGTCGGCGGCGGCTATATCGGGCTGGAACTCGGCATGGCGTTCGCCAAAATGGGCGCCGCGGTGACCGTGGTCGAGGCGCTGCCGCGCGTGCTGGCGCAGTATGATGCGGAACTGACCCGGCCGGTGGTGAAACGGCTGGCCCAGATCGGCGTCGAGGTGATGCTTGGCGCCAAGGCCAAGGGGGTCAAGGGCGACGCGCTGCTGGTCGAGACCGCGGACGGCAAGAGCACCAAAATCGCGGCAGACAAGATCCTGGTCACGGTCGGCCGCAAGCCGGTGACGGAGGGCTGGGGCCTCGATCAGATCGATCTCGACGTGGCCGGCAAGTTCATCAAGATCGACGACCAGTGCCGCAGCTCGATGCGCGGCATCTATGCCATTGGCGACGTCACCGGCGAGCCGATGCTGGCGCACCGGGCGATGGCGCAAGGCGAAATGGTGGCCGAGATCGTCGCCGGCCACAAGCGCAGCTGGGACAAGCGCTCGATCCCGGCCGTCTGCTTCACCGATCCGGAGCTGGTGACGGCAGGGCTAACGCCGGAGGAGGCGAAGGCTTCAGGCGAAATCAAGATCGGCCAGTTCCCCTTCGCCGCCAACGGCCGGGCGATGACGAAACTCGGCGAGGACGGGTTTGTTCGTGTTGTCGCCCGCGCGGACAACCATCTGGTGCTGGGCATCCAGGCGGTCGGGCAAGGCGTGTCGGAACTGGCGGCGGCGTTCGGCCTGGCGCTGGAAATGGGCGCGCGGCTGGAGGATATCGCCGGGACCATCCATGCGCATCCGACGCAAGGCGAAGGCTTCCAGGAAGCGGCGCTGAAGGCGCTGGGCCACGCGCTGCATATTTGAAGTGCGCTTACCCTCCCCCTTGTGGGGAGGGTCGATCCGCGTAGCGGAGCGGGGTGGGGGTCCTCGCCGACCGTCAGCGCTCACCCCCACCCCGTCTCGCCATCTCCGCTTCGCTCCGACCGCGAGCCGACCCTCCCCACAAGGGGGAGGGTGGCCGCCCAGCCGTTGGTTGTCGCAGATCAGCGGAATGTACTAAGTGTCGGTCCATGGACACCGGCCTGAAGAAATACATCGCCATACGCTACAACATCGCCGCTGGCTTCAAGCCAAGCCAGTGGGACGGAAAGGGCCGCGCCAATCTCGACCCGGTCTGGCTGGTCGAGCGCCTGGCGTTGTTCGACACCTATTGCGCGTCGTCGCTCGAAGGCCAGTCGCTGAAGGATTTTACCGTCCTTGTGGCGTTCGATGCCGATACGCACGAGAACTATATTCGCACCGTGTGCAGCTGCGTGGCCGGTGTCGACGTCAGGCCGATCCTTGTCGAGGCCGGCGACGATTACAACAATCGCTTCAATGCTTTCGTCCACGACGACAGCGATGCCGAGTATGTCTCGCTAACGCGGCTCGACAGCGACGACGCGCTGGCGCCGACCTTCATGGAGCGCGTCGACCACTACGCGCGCCGGGAGATCGAAAAGCGTGTGGTGGACCTGCAGCCGCTCTACATTGCCTTTCCGGACGGCCAGAATTTCGAGACGGCAAGCGGACGCTACACGCACCACGACTATGTCACGTCGGCGTTCGGCACGCTGGTCGAAAGGAGATCGCCGGCGATGAGCGGCGTCTACAGCGAGCACCACGCAAAAATGGCGACGCGCTTCAACACCGTCGTGGCGGCATCGAAGGGCGCGCAATGGTGCATCGTCATCCATGACAACAACGCCGCCAACGTGTTGAGGGGGAAGCCGGTCTCGGGGCCCTCCTTCACGGTGGGCCGACCGGGTGTCGAACCCAAGGTGCCAGCGCGAAGGCAAAGCGCGCCACGACAGGCGACGCAGCCCCGCATGGCGCCGCGGACCGCGGGCAACTTCATCCGGTTTCTGCTCGGACGACCGATGGCTCTGCGGAAGTAGCGGGCGCTTTACCCTCCCCCTTGTGGGGAGGGTCGATCGCGGAGCGGAGCAGGGTGGGGGTCCTCGCCAACCGTCGGCGCTCACCCCCCACCCCGTCTCGCCATCTCCGCTTCGCTCCGATTGCGCGCCGACCCTCCCCACAAGGGGGAGGGTGAAGTAGCTCAGCTCGCCAGCCGGCTCACCATCTCGTGCTGCGCATAAGCGCGCCCAAAACGATTGGCGAGAAACGCATCCAGCGCGATGTCTTCCTGCTTGACGAAACCGGTCGCCGGCAAGGTGCCGTCGGCCAGCATGTCGAGCACGGCGCAGATGCCTGAGGCAGTGGTGATCTGGATTGCGCTGCGCACCTGGCTGCCAATGCGCTGCGAATAGATCTTGTTGGCGTAGGTTTCCTGCAGCAGGCGGCCATTGCGGCGGCCCGAGACGGTGACGAAGACGATGACCACGTCCTGCAGCGTTGCCGGCAGGGCGCTCTCGAAAATGTCCTTCAGCACGTCGCGGCGGTGGCGCAGGCCGAGATCGTTGAGCAGCGCCTTCATGATCGCCGCGTGGCCGGAATAGCGGATGGTGCGGTAGTTCAGCGTGCGCACCTTGCCCTTCAGCGTCTCGGCCAGCGTGCCGAGACCGCCGGAGGTGTTGAAGGCCTCATAGGTGACGCCGTCGAGCGAGAACTCTTCGCGCTCCTCCAGCGGCGGCACCTCGATCAGCTCGCCCTCGACGATCGCCTCGCAGGGTTCGCAATATTCGTTGATGACGCCGTCGGTGCTCCAGGTCAGATTGTAGTTCAGCGCATTGGACGGGTATTGCGGCAGCGCGCCGACGCGCATGCGAACGCTTTCCAGCGTGTCGAAGCGGCTGGCGAGATCATTGGCGACGATCGAGATGAAGCCCGGCGCCAGGCCGCATTGCGGAATGAAGGCGCTGTTGCCCGACTTGGCCAGCTCCTTGACGCGGCGGGTCGAGACGACATCCTCGGTCAAATCGAGATAGTGCACGCCGGTGGCGGCGGCCGCTTCGGCGATGCGCGTGGTCAAATGGAAGGGGGCGGCGCTCAGCACGGCGAAGGCGCCGGCAAGGGCGGCCTCGAGTGCGCCCGGCGCTGCGATATCGAGCTCCAGCCCCTCGACGCCGGCGGGAAGTTCGGCCGCGGCAAACTGCGCCGCCGCGCGGTCGACAACGGTGACGTGGTAGTCGCCGCTGTCGGCGAGCATGCCTGCAATGGTGGAGCCGATCTTGCCGGCGCCGACGACGATGATTTTCTTCATGACCTTGCCCCTCGTGAAAACTCTTTGGCCCAGACCGCCGCGCGGTGGACGCGATGCCTTCAAGAATCGCAGCTTGCCTGTCGAAAGGAAGCGTGGGATCGTTTGAAATGAACCCTGCACTTGAACGATACGCCGACGAGGTTCGTCGAAATGCTCAGTGACGCCGAACAAAAACTGCTTTCCCTGCTGCGCGCCAATGCCCGCGCGTCGACCACTGAGCTGGCGCGCCAGCTCGGCGTTTCGCGCACGACAGTGCAGAGCCGGATCGAGCGGCTGGAACAGCGCGGCATCATCACCGGCTATGGCGTGCGGATGGCGCCGGACTACGAGCAGGGGCTTGTGCGGGCGCATGTGCTGCTCACCGTCACGCCCAAGCTCGCCGACAAGGTGGTGCGGGCGCTGCAGGCGCTGCCGCCGGTACGGACGCTGCACTCGGTGAGCGGCAATTTCGACATGATCGTCATCGTCGACGCGCCGTCGATCAGGGATCTGGATGCGTTGCTGGACGAGATCGGGGCGATGGACGGGGTCGAGCGGACGTCGTCGTCGATTATTTTGTCGACACGGATCGATCGGTAGGTGGAACGCATGAGCTGCTAATCTCCCCCCTTGCGGGGGAGATGGCCGGCAGGCCAGAGGGGGTCGTTCGACTGGGCTCGGCCTACCTGCCGCTGCAGAAGGAGGTTAGCGCTCCACGCGAGGCGACCCCCTCTGTCGCCTTCGGCGACATCTCCCCCTCAAGGGGGGAGATTAGCTGCTAAGCCCGCCGCCTTTCCGGCCCGCTATCCAGCCACGCCACATCCTCCGCCGACAGCTTGATATCCAGCGCCTTCAAACTGTCCTCCAACTCGTCCAGCGTGCGCGGGCCGATCAACGGCACCGACGGAAAGGGCTGCGCCAGCACATAGGCGAGCGCGATGTGGATCGGACTTTTGCCCAGGCGCTGCGCCAGCTCGATGGCGCGGTCGCGGCGGCCAAAGTTCTTCTCGGAATACCAGACCCGCACCAGCTCCTCATTGTCCTGCTTGTCGCGGCCGGCGCGGTCGGTGAAGAAGCCGCGGCCCTGGCTCGACCAGGCGAAGTTGGGCATCTGCCTTTTCGTCAGCCAGGATTTCCAGTCGTCGGTCGACGAGGTGATGCAGCCGGCCCAGATCGGCTCCAGCATCTCGGCCAGCGAGAAATTGTTGGAGAGCACGCCGGGCTTCTGCTTGCCGGTGCGCTCGGCATAGGCAATCGCCTCGTCCATGCGCGCCATCGTCCAGTTCGAGCCGCCGAACGGGCCACGGATGCGGCCGGCCTTGGCCTCGGCGTCCATGGCGTCAACGAACTCGCCGACCGGCACATCCGGGTTGTCGCGGTGCATGAAATAGAGGTCGACATGGTCGGTCTGCAGCCGGTCCAACGACTGGGCGAGCTGCTTGCCGATGACATCGGGATAGCAGAGCGGCGAGTGGGCGCCCTTGGCGATGATCACCGACTGCTCGCGCACGCCGCGATTCCTGAGCCACTGGCCAAGCAGCGTTTCGGTGTAGCCGCCGCCGTAGACGTAGCCGGTGTCGAACAGATTGCCGCCGGCCTCGAAGAAGGCGTCGAGCAGGATTGCGCCCGACGAGAAGGTGCGGAAATCCTCGAAGCCGAGCGCCACCACGGAGGCCGGCTTCGACAGGCCCGGAATCTTGCGCTTGCCGATGGCGGTGCCGCCGGTGCGCAGCGGCCGGCCCGAAAGGGTGTTGGTTCGCTTAGCCGGCTTTTCGATTTCATATTCGAGCCCTACGGCAGCGCGCCATTTGTCGAGCACACGCAGCGTGCCGAGACTGTCGGCCCAGCTCATGCCCGGCCAGGCGAACTCCTGTTTGCCGGCCAGGATCGCCTCGCCGGCGGCGTCGACCTCGAAGGAATAGAGATGGCGGGTTTCGTTGACGCTGATGGTCTCGCGCGTGTCGTCGGCGAGAATTACATCGATCCGGCCAGGGCCGCCATCGCGGTTGCCGCCGCCGGCGAACCAGAAATCCGGCACCTCGATGCGGCCCTTGGTGCCGAGGATGCGCAGGACATTGTCCTGTTTGAGCGAGATGCTGCAGGATACCTCGGCGACGATGCCACCGGGAAAATGCAGCAGCGCCGAGGCCCATTCGTCGACGCCGGACTTGCCGAGATGGGCGGTGCCGACAACCTTGTCCGGCTCGGCAAAGGGTTTTCCAGTCGCAGCCCCGGCAATCAGCCGCACCATCGAGACGGGATAGCCGCCAACATCGAGGATGCCGCCGCCGGCGAGATCGTTGGCGTAGAGCCGGTGCTCGGGCATGAAGCCCGGCATGGCGAAGCCGAAGCTCGACTTCATCAGCCTGACATCGCCGATGACGCCCGACTTGATGAGTTCCACCAGCTTCGCCGTCTGCGGGTGCAGCCGGTACATGAACGCTTCGCCGAGGAAGGTGCCGGCCTTGCGCGCAGCATGGATCATGGCGTCGGCCTCGAAGGCGGTCAGCGCCAGCGGCTTTTCGCACAGCACATGCTTGCCGGCTTCCGCCGCCTTGATTGCCCATTCGGCATGGCCGGGATGCGGGATGGCGATATAGACGGCATCGACCTCGGGGTCGGCGAGCAGCGCGTCGTAACCGTCGAGGATGCGGGCGCCGGGAAACGTCTCGGCCAAGCCTGCCTTGCCGGGATTGCGGGCGCCGAGCGCCACGATCGTGCCGGTGCGCGAGCCTGCCACGCCGCGGGCGAACGCTTTGGCGATGTCGCCGGGCCCAAGTATCCCCCAGCGGATGGGCGCGGTTGCAGTCATGATCATTCTCCTTGCATAGCTGGAAGGTCAGCGCAGCCGCTGGCCGTTTTCATCGAACAGATAGGATTTGCGGATGGACACGGTGATCTCCTGGGTGTCGGGGACCTTTGCCGCGTCGCGCTGGATCACCAGGTCTTCGCCATGGGCGGTCCTGGCATAGATGAAGCTGGTGCCGCCGAGATGCTCGACCACGTCGATGCCGACAGTGAGGTCGGCGTCGCCTTCGCCGCCATTGCCGAAATGTTCGGGCCGCACGCCGACAATGACCTTGGCTCCTGTTTGCGGCACGGCGCCGGTCAATGGTTGCATAATGCGGGTCTTTTCCTCGCCCACCAGCTCGACGGTGACGCTGCTCGTGTTGCGCCCGACGACGCGGCCCTTGATGAAATTCATCTTCGGCGAGCCGACAAAGCCGGCGACGAACTGGTTGTCGGGATTGTCGTAGAGATCGAGCGGCCGGCCGATCTGCTCGACATGGCCACCGCGCAGCACCACGATCCGGTCGGCCAGCGTCATCGCTTCGGTCTGGTCGTGGGTGACATAGATCATCGTCGTGCCGAGCTCCTTGTGCAGGCGCGAGATCTCGACCCGCATCTGGACGCGCAGCTCGGCGTCGAGATTGCTCAACGGCTCGTCGAACAGGAAGACTTGCGGTTCGCGCACGATGGCGCGGCCAATGGCAACGCGCTGGCGCTGGCCGCCGGACAATTGCCTGGGCCGCCGCGCCATCAACTCTGTGATGCGCAGGATTTCGGAGGCCCGCTTCACCCGCCGCTCGGTGTCCTCCTTGGGGTTGCCGGTCATCCTGAGGCCAAAGCTCAGGTTCTGCTCCACGCTCATGTGCGGGTAGAGCGCGTAGGACTGGAACACCATGGCGATGCCGCGCTCGGCCGGCTCGACATCGTTCATCACCTTGCCGCCAATGGCGATCTCGCCGCCGCTGATATCCTCCAGCCCGGCGATCATCCTGAGCAGCGTCGATTTTCCACAACCCGACGGGCCGACAAAGACGACGAACTCGCCATCGGCGATATCGATGTTGGCGCCATGGATGATCTCATAGACGCCGAAGCGTTTTACGACATTGGTGAGGGTGACTGCCGCCATATCGCTGTTGTCCCTACTTGACGGCACCGGCGGCGATGCCGGCGATGAAATGGCGCTGCAGCAGCACGAAGACGACCAGCATCGGTACGGTCAGCATGACGGCGCCGGCCATGATGCCGCCCCATGAGACCTTGGTCAGGCCGATCAGCGTGCCGAGCGCCACAGGGGCCGTCATCGCGCCGGGCTGGCTGTTGATCAAAAGCGGCCAGAGATAATTGTTCCACGAGGCGAGGAACAGGATGATGGCGAGCGCCGCCAGCATCGGCCGCGCCAGCGGCAAAGCGACGAACAGGAAGATACGCCATTCCTTGACGCCCTCGACACGTGCCGCGTCGAAAAGGTCGGCCGGCATCATCGAGAAAGCCTGGCGCATGAACAGCACGCCCAGCGAATTGAACAAGGGTGGCACGATCAGCGCAATCCAGGTGTTGGCGAGCTGGAAGTCGCGCGCCACCATGATGAATTGCGGGATCAGCACCACCGCATAGGGCAGCGTGATGGTGCCGAGGATGATCGCCACCACCGCGCCCTTGCCGAAGAACTGATAGCGGGCGAGCGCCCAGCCGGCCATCGAGGTCAGCAGCACCGAGAAGAAGGTGTAGGTCACCGCCACCGCCACCGAAATGCCGATAGCGCCGACGAAATTGGTGTCGCGCTGCAGGTTGTTGAAATTGTCGACGAAATTGCCGTGCGGCAGAAGCTCGATGCCGGGGCTGAAAATGCCGTTGTCGGGCATGGTCGAAAACACCACCATCATCCACAGCGGAAACAGCCAGATCACCGCCAGCGGTGTCAGGACCAGATGCAGCAGGACGCTGCGGCCGAGCCGGCGTTGCGACAGCGAACTCATTTCGGCTCCCCTCTCATTTCGGCTCTCGTGTCAGCCACAGCTGCACCAGCGTGATGGCGATTGCCAGCCCCGCCATGGTGTAGGCGACGGCCGAGGCGTAGCCGAAATTGAGCGAGCGAAAACCCTGGCGGTAGAGCAGCAGGCCAAGCGTCTCGGTGCCGCCGCCGGGGCCGCCGCGCTCCGTGATCAGGAACGGCTCGGTGAACAGCTGCATCGTGCCGATGATCGACAGCACGGCGCAAAACACGATGACCGGCTTGAGCAGCGGCAGCGTTATGTAGAAGAACTGCTTGAGCTTGCTGACGCGGTCGAGCGTCGCTGCTTCATAGACGTCCTCGGGGATCGACTGCAGGCCGGCGAGCAGGATGATGGCGTTGTAGCCGGCCCAGCGCCAGGTTACCGCGATCATGATCAGCGCCATGGCCGGTGTGACGTTGGAGAACCAGTCGATCTTGGCCAGGCCGACGCCGGCGAGGAGCTTGTTGATGATGCCGAAATCCAGGTTGAACATCAGCCGGAACACGGCGGAATAGGCGACCTCGCCGACCACCACCGGAGCGAAGAAGGCAAAGCGGTAGAGGCCACGTGCTTTCAGCAGCGGCGAGTTCAGCAGCACCGCCATGATGATCGCCAGCGAGATCATCACCGGCACCTGGATGACGAGGATGAGCAGCGTGTTCTTCAGCGCGTTGAAGAAAGCGGGGTCGCCGATCAGGCGGCCCCAGTTGAACGTCGGCGCAAAGCGCCAGGGCACCGTGCGCGTCGCCTGGAAGGAAATCATGAACGAGGAGATGATCGGCCACACCCAGAAGATGGCAAAGATCAGAAGGTAGGGCGTAAGGAAGCGATAGGCCGTGGCGTTCTGGTAGCGCATGGTTTCCTCCTCCTTCCTCTTTCCCGGTTGATATCCGGCGTGTTGTTAGCCGGCGGACGCCGCCGGCAATTGGCGAACTGTTGGGCGAGAGCGTCCCTTTCCCCGCCACTATACGGGGAGAGGATGCCGGCAGGCAGGTGAGGGGCAGCGCCAACAGTCCGGCAAATTGCCCTATATCTGGCCCGCCAGCATCACCGCCTTGGTCACTTGATCGGCAGTCCCGTCGCCGAAGCGATCTGGCTGGCGGCGTCGTCGAGGGCGGCCTTGGCATCGGGATAGCCGCCGCCGAGATATTTGGTCTGCACGGCGCGCATGATGATTTCGGCGTCGCTCTGGAACGGCGTGCCGCGGCTCGGCACCACCTTGGGCAGCGTGGCGAGAATGTCCTTCCACACTGCCTGGCCGCCCCAATAGGGCAGGCCCTGCGAGACGTAGGGGTCGTCGAGGGCCGAGATCAGTGACGGCACCAGGCCGAAATCCCTGAGCATGGTGATCTGGCCTTCATTGGTCTCGAGCGTGTATTTCAGATAGGCGTAGGCGGCCTCCTTGTTCTTCGAGGCTGAGGTGATGGCGAGCGACGAGCCTCCGAGATTGGCGGCGCGCGGGCCGTCGGCGGTCAGGCTCGGCATCAGATAGACACCCCATTTGCCGTTTTCGCCGGCGGATTCGGTGCGGATGGTGCCCTCATACCAGCCGCCATAGACCTGGGTGGCGACGGTGCCGGCGGTGTTGTTGGTGATCTTGGTGCCCCAGTCGGCCGACGAGATGATGCCGGCGTCCTTCATGTCCTTGATCTTGGCCAGCGTGTCGACGCATTTCGGCTGGTTGACGGTGATCGACTGCCCATCGGCGGCGAAATAGCCGCAGCCCTGTTCGTTGGAAATCATGCGGAAAAATTCGGTGTCGCCGTTGAAATCGGCATTGGTCATGGTGACGCCGGGATTGGCGGCCTGGACCTTCTTGCCGGCGGCGATGAAATCGTCCCAGGTCTTGATCGAGGCCGGATCGACGCCGGCCTTCTCGTAGAAGTCGCGGCGGTAGAAGGCGGCTACCGGGCCGGAATCCCACGGCATGGCATAGGCCTTGTCGCCGACCTCCAGTTCGGTGCGCTTGAAGTCCGGGAATTTCTTCTGGTCGTCGGCGGTGTAGCCCAGCGTGTGCAAATCGACGAAGCAATCGGGGAACTGGCTCCAGTAATTCTCGGCCTCGCCGTTTTCGATCGAGACGATATCGGGCAGGCCGACGCCGCCGGCCGCGCAGCCGGCGATCGACTTGTCATAGGTCGGCTGGTTGCCGAGATCCTGAACGGTGACCTTGACGTCGGGATGCTGCTTGTTGAAGCCGGCCACCGTCGCCTTCAGCGACGAAGCGGCGATATTCCAGCTCCAGATCGTGATTTCGCCGGACTGCGCCAAAGCCGGGGTTGAGCCCAGGCCAAGCGCCAGCGCGGCACAGATCAGTGTCGTGCGCATTGAAATCCTCCCATTTCATTTGCTCTCTCTTCGCGAGCATGGCTAGACTAGGCGGCGCGGAAGGCTTGTCCCTGACAACGGGAATAAAAGATGGGCGGAAAGTAAGATGCCGGAACGGCCGTTTTACCAGCCTGGCGCCAGCAGCGTCGAAGGCCTGCCGATGGCTTTGCAGATGTTTCACAACCATCCGCTGGTGATGCTGAAGCCGCATTGGCATGCCCAGGTCGAGGTCAATTTCATCGTCCGCGGCAGCGTGCATTACCGCATGAACGAGCACGAGATCGCGCTCACGGCGGGCGACATGTGCCTGTTCTGGGGCGGGCTGCCGCACCAGATGGACGATCTCTCCGACGACGCCATCTATGCCGGCGCGCATCTGCCGCTGGTGCATTTCTTCCGCCTGCATCTGCCGACGGATGTCCGCCACAGGCTGATGACCGGCGCCACGCTGGTGACATCGGCGACCGACCAGGCCGACCATCACAATTTCGAGCGCTGGAACCGCTATTTCCGCTCGGGCGATGCGGCGATAACCGAGCACGCCGTGAACGAGCTGCTGCTGCGGTTGGAGCGGGTGCGCTTCGAGCCCTACCGGCTGGTGCCGGAAACCGCCATCGGCCAGGAACCCGGCGGCCCGTTCGACCAGCAATCGCTGCGCAATGTCGGTCGCATGTGCGACTTCATCGCCGAGAATTTCCTCTACGACATAGACTGCGTCGACATCGCGGCGGCGGCCGACATCCATCCCAAATACGCCATGAGCATTTTCAAGAAATCGACCGGCATGACGCTCAACGAATATATGAATCTGCTGCGGCTGAGCTACGCGCAGGCGCTGCTGATGCATGAAGACGCCAATGTGCTGCGCGTCGCCATGGATTCAGGCTTCGGCTCGCTCAGCGCCTTCAACAAATCCTTCCGCAAGCTGGCAGGGATGTCGCCCTCGGATTTTCGCCGGGGTGCGGTGGGCCGATAGGTTCAACGGTCATCTTGATCAACCCGCAGCCGTTCCGGGTGGAAACATGTGCAAGGCTAATCGCGACCGCCTTTGTCGGATGCGATCATCAACTTGGAGAAAGTTGTCAGCGACTTGGCGTTTCATGAGCGCCTTCCCCCACTCCGTCGCTGCTTCGCTCGACGGAGTGGGGTCGACCTGGCTCTGGCGTTGTCATTTCAAGCCGGGACCGGTGCCCTCCGCCCGAGGAAACCCGACAATTGCCGCCAGCCCAGGCCGGCGATCCTCCAGCGCAATCGTTGCACCATGCAGGTCGGCGATGGCCCGCACAAGGCTGAGGCCCAGGCCGCTGCCGGGCGTGGTGCGGCTGGAGTCCAGCCGGTAGAGCCGCTGGAACACTTTTTCGCGCTCCTGCGCCGGGATGCCGGGGCCATTGTCGGCGACCTCAGCCAGAATGCGGTCGCCTTGCCGCCGCACCGATAGAAGGATTGCCGTGCCATCGGGGCAATGCCGCAGCGCGTTCTCAACCAGATTGGCAAACAATTGCGTCAGCAGGTCGCGGTCGCCGTGGACCAGGCATGGGGTGCCGTGGACGATCGTGGCCGACAGCGACTTGCCGTCATCCTCGGCGACACCGGCGTAGATTTCGGCAATGGCATCGATGACGCCGGTGAGGTCGAGATCGACAAAGCGCGCCTTGCGGGCGCCGGCCTCGATCTGGGCAATACGCAACAGCGCATCGAAAGTATCGTTGATCTGCAGGCTTTCCCCACGTGCCTCCGCCAGCTCATCGGCAACGGCCTCACCCCGCGCGGTCCTGTCGGCCGCAGCTTCCAAAATCATCTGCAGCCGGTTGAGCGGCGTCTTCAGATCATGCGCGATGTCGGCGCTGACCTGGCGCATGCCGTCCACCAGCGCCGCCAGCCGCTCCAGCGCGGCGTTGACCTGGCGCGAGACGCCGTCAATGTCGTCGCCATTGCCGAGCAGTAGAATGCGGGCGTCGAGCCGGCCGTTGGAGACATCGTCCATGGTGGTGGCAATGCCGTCGAGGCGACGCTGCACACGCGACGCCAGCAAGGCGCCGCCAGCCACCGCCAGCCCTGAAATGATCAGGGTGGCCCAGCCGAAGTTCATCAAAACGATGCGTTCCAGCTCCTCGGTTTCGGAAAGCGAAAAGGCAATTGTCAGGCTGTTGGGCCCGACCGAACCGGTCCAGGCGCGGTACATAGTGTCCGGCGCAACGCCTGGCAGGGAAGCGGCAAAATCGGAAAAGCCATCCGGAAGGTCGGCGGCGGTGAAATTCCCGGCCAGATGATTGCCGGCGGGATCGGTGAGCGAGAACAGCTGTTCCTTGCTCGGGCTGAGCGCGGCGTGGCTGTCGACTGCCGAAACCAGATCCTCCCGGTCGTTTCCGGCATAGGTCACCGCCACGACCGAATAGGTCTCCTTGACCGACTGGTCGAGCTGCTCGGCAAGATCCGCGCTCATCAGCTGGTAGACGATGGCGCCTGACAGGATGAAGGCGAGCACGAACAGCAAGGCCAAGGTCAGGGCCAGCCGAAACGGCGTGCTGCGCAGCAGGCGAGAGCCTGTCTCAGTCATAGTGCGTTTCAGTCATTGCAAGCTTCAGTCATGGCAAGTTTCTGTCATGCCGCGCCTCAGTCGTGAACACTGTAGCCAGTGTTGCGCACGGTGTGGATCAACGCGGTTTCGAACGGCCTGTCGATCTTGGCGCGCAGCCGGCTGATATGGGTTTCGACGACGCTGGTCTTGGGGTCGAAGTGAAAATCCCAGACCCGTTCCAGAAGCATGGTGCGGGTGATGACGCGGCCCTCGCCGCGCATCAGCACTTCGAGCAGGCTGAATTCGCGCGGCTGCAGGTCGATCGCCTGGCCCTGCCTGGTGACGCGGCGCTGGATCAGGTCCATTTCGAGGTCGGCGATGCGCAGCGTCGTCTTCAGCTCCTGCACCGCAGGGCGACGGCCGAGCGCGTTGATGCGGGCGAGCAGTTCGGAAAAGGCGAATGGCTTGACGAGATAGTCGTCGCCGCCGGCCTCGAGCCCTTCAACCCTGTCGTCGACGCCGCCGACCGAGGTCAGAAAGATCGCCGGCGTACGCACGCCCGCTGCCCGCACCGCCTTGATCATCGACAGGCCGTCGAGGCCGGGCAGCATGCGGTCGACGACGATCACGTCATAGGCGTCGCGTGTCGCGGCAAACAGCGCGTCGCGGCCATCGCGCCTGAGGTCGCAGATATGGCCTGCCTCGCCAAGGCCCTTGACGACATAGTCGGCGGTGCGTGGGTCGTCCTCGACAAGGAGAAGTCGCATCGTTGTTCCGATCGTTGGCGATTGAGCAGTTCCCGGCTCTCGAACCTTATCCGGTTGCGACAACAGGTCGACCACCAAGCACCCAGCCTTGCGGCTTTTTCTTGGCGGCAGATCGCTCCGCTCAGCAGGTTGCTCAAAGGGACATTGACACTCGAAAGCTGCGCTCTAGCGTGCGACACATCCGGTTACGCAATCATTAGGCTAATCGAGTCAGGGGACAAGAAATGACGACGATTGCCGATGTCGCGCGCCATGCCGGAGTGTCGGTCGCAACCGTCTCGCATGTGATGAACCGCACGCGCCATGTCGAGCCTGAGACGGCCGAGCGCGTGCATTCGGCCATCGCCGCCTTGCGCTACAGCCCGAACACGCTGGCGCGCAGCCTGAGGCGCGGCGAGACCAAGACCATCGGCCTGCTGCTGCCGGACAATTCCAACCCGTTCTTCGCCGGCGTGGCGCGCCAGATCGAGGATGCCGGCTTCCTTGCCGGCTATACGGTGATCCTGTGCAACTCCGACGGCAGCGCCGAGAAGGAGGAGCGCTACCTACAGGTGCTGATGGCCAAGCAGATCGACGGGCTGATCTTTGCCGGCTCGTCCGATCATGCGCGGGTGTTCTCCAGCCTTCTGCCCGGCGTCCCGGCGGTGCTGATCGACCGCGAGATCCATTCGGTCAATGTCGATTCCGTGCTGGTCGATCACGATCATGGCGGCTATCTCGCCGGCCGCTATCTGGCCGGGCTCGGCCACGAGAAGATCGGCGTCATCGGCGGCCCGCGCGATTCCAGCTCCAGCCCCGCCCGCCTGCGCGGCTTCGCCAGGGCGCTGCAGGAAGCCGGCCTCGACCTGCCGCCGGCCTCGGTGGTGGATTCCGACTACCACTTCGCCGGCGGCCGCATGGCGATGGAGCGGCTGATGGCGCAGGCGCCGGGGATCACGGCGCTGTTTGCCTGTAACGATCTGATGGCCATGGGCGCGCTGACAGTGCTGCGCGGGCGCGGATTGCGGGTCCCCGGCGACATGTCGATGATCGGCTTCGACGACATACCCTATGCCGTCACCACCTGGCCGCCACTGACGACGATCGCACAGCCGGTCGAGAAGATCGGCACGCGGGCGGTCAGCCTGCTGCTCGAGCGGGTTGCCGAGCCGGCGGCGCATTCGCGCCGCGAAGTGCTCACCCCGGTGCTCGTCGAACGGGAGAGCTGCGCGCCGTTGCGCGGCTGAAGCCCCTCAGGCGGCTGCCGGCTGCAGCGCTGCCCTGAGCAGCATGCCGAAGAGGTCGCGCGGCTCGTCGGGATCGGCGAGCAGGTCGAGCTCCTCGTAGAGGCCGGTGGCCTGAAGCTGGTCTCTGATATAGCGCAGTGCGGAAAAATCCTCGGTGGCGAAGCCGACGGAATCGAACAAGGTGATCTGTTCCGCCGTCTTGCGGCCTTCCGCCTTGTCGGTCATCACCTGCCACAACTCGGTCACCGGATGGTCGGCGTGGAGCTGCTGGATTTCGCCCTCGATGCGCGTCTGCGGCGAGAACTCGACGAAGATGTCGGAGCGCAAAAGGATGTCGCGGTGCAGTTCCGTCTTGCCGGGGCAGTCGCCGCCGACCGCGTTGATGTGCACGCCGGAACCGACCATGTTGTCGGTCAGAATGGTGGCGGACAGCTTGTCGGCGGTCACCGTGGTGATGATGTCGACGCCTTCCACAGCATCCTGGCCGGTGGCGCAGATGGTGATGTCAAAGCCTTTGCCGGCGAGGTTGCGGGCGCATTTTTCCGAAGCCGAGCGGTCGATGTCGTAGAGCCGCAGCCGGTCGATGCCGAGCAGCGCTTTGAAGGCGACAGCCTGGAATTCGGACTGGGCGCCATTGCCGATGATGGCCATCGAGCGCGCGCCTTTCGGCGCCAGATATTTGGCCGCGACAGCGGAGGTCGCCGCGGTGCGCAGCGCCGTCAGGATCGTCATTTCGGTGAGCAGCATCGGATAGCCGGAGCCGACATCGGCGAGCACGCCGAAGGCGGTGACGGTCTGGCGCCCCTCGCGCATGTTCTTGGGATGGCCGTTGACATATTTGAAGCCGTATAGCCGGCCGTCGCTGGTCGGCATCAGTTCGATGACGCCGTCATGGCTGTGCGAGGCGATGCGCGGCGTCTTGTCGAACAGCTCCCAGCGGCGAAAATCCTCCTCGATATAGGCGGCGAGTTCGGTGAGGAACCGCTCGACGCCGATGGTCAGCACCAGCTTCATCATGCGGTCGACGCTGACGAAGGGGACGATGGCAAGGCGGGAAGGCTGGGTCATGCAATGCTTCCGGAATGGCTGCGGGTCGGGCGGTCCATGATGCGCCGGCCCATCAGGCTGGCGGCGAGGTCGACAATCAGCGTGGCGGTGCGGCCGCGCTCGTCGAGGAACGGGTTGAGCTCGACCAGATCAAGGCTGGAGACCAGGCCGCTGTCGGACAGCATCTCCATCACCAGATGCGCCTCGCGGAAGGTGGCGCCGCCGGGCACGGTGGTGCCGACGGCCGGCGCGATGGAGGGGTCGAGGAAGTCGACGTCGAGGCTGACATGCAGCAGGCCGTTTGCCTTTTCGACCATGGCCAGGAAGGCGCGCAGCAAAGGTGCGACGCCGTGCTCGTCAATGGTGCGCATGTCGTGCACGGTCACGCCCGCTTCGCTCAGCGCCCGGCGCTCCGCCGGATCGACGCTGCGCAGGCCCATGACGCAGATGTGGGCAGGATCGACGGCGACAGGCAGGTCGGGGAAATAACCATTGAAGCCCGGCCGGCCGCTGGCATAGGCGAGCGGCACGCCGTGCAGATTGCCGCTGACGGTGGTATCGAGCGTGTGGAAATCCGGATGCGCGTCGAGCCACAGCACGAAGAGCGGCCGGCCGCGTTCGGCGGCGCGGCGGGCAATGCCCGACACCGTGCCGGCCGATATCGCGTGATCGCCGCCAAGGAAGATCGGCATGGCGTTCCGCGAAGCCGCATATGCGGTCTCGGCTATCGCCGCGGTCCAGGCGGAAATCTCCGGTAGGGCCTTCAGCGCGAGATTGCCATGGACGATTGCGCGCACGGCGGCCGGTTGCACCGCGCCCCAGTCCTCAACCTCGTGGCCAAGTTCCGACAGCACCGAGACAAGCCCGGCCGTGCGCAGCGCGCTTGGCCCCATCTCGCATCCCATCCTGCCGGCGCCGACCTGCACCGGCGCGCCAACGATCCTGCAGCGCATGGTTCTTGTTGTCCTTGTAAATTGATTGGGCGGTTGATGCGTGGAATGAACCATCCCGGCCCGGCAGTATGAACAGGCGAAATTGGCATTTCGAGAAGAATGATTTATCAACCCGATAAGTCAGTTTGGTCAAAGTGGATAGAATCATGGACTTGCTCGACGAAAGGCTGGTCACGCTGCTCAGGCATGATGCCCGGCGCAGCATCTCCGATCTCGCGGTCGATCTCGGGGTGTCGCGCGCCACGGTCAGGGCGCGCATGGAGCGGCTGGAAAAAACGGGCGAGATCATCGGTTACACCGTGGTGCTGCGCGCCGACGCGGTCGACCAGCGGATACGCGGCGTGATGATGATCGAGATCGAGGGCCATGCCGCCGACCGCGTGGTCCGGGCGCTCGGCGGCCTCGCCGAGGTTTCGACCATTCACACCACCAATGGCCGCTGGGACCTGGTGGTCGAACTCGGAACGGCGTCGCTCACCGATTTCGACGCGGTGCTTAGGCGGATACGGCTCATCCCGGGGATAACCGGCAGCGAGACAAGTCTGCTGCTGGCAACGCCGAGGACGACAAGGGCAAGGTTGGCGTAGCCGTCCTTCCGGCCGGCGTGTTCACGCAAAGCTTTGGGCGGAACTGGCGAATGGGTCGCCTGGCTGACGAATCTCATTGGGGCCGCAGCTATCCTCCACATGACGGACGAAGCCGGCATGACGCCAGATTGCACCAGCTTCAACGGTGCAAGGACCGGACGCTTGCCACAGGCCAAGGCTGATGGCAGGATAAAAGGCCGCAACGTGCGGCCTCTGGCGGCCGTTGTGTTTCGATGGATTATGAAGCATTTTCCCAAGGTGCGGGTTCTCCTCACAATGTGCGGCAGCCTCGTTTCGCCTTGGTCGCCCTTGATTTTTCGCAATGTGCGCTTTGCCTGCCTCAGGCCGCAGGGCATTTAATTCCACGGGGTCAAGCCTCATGACAGAGATTTGTGCTCGGGCCGTCTATCGTCGGCGAAGACAAGGCATGGCGCCACAATCAGCGCCCCTGGCATTCGTGACCTGGTGAAGAATGCCGTTGCGTACCTCTCGCCCCCATGTTTCAAAACAGGTCGATAGACCCGTGAGAATGGTTTCGAAGCCTGCGGGGTTGCCCACGGTCCGGCGAGAATTCTAAAAGACGTTCACAATGACACAGCACGCAAAAGACGCACGAATTCTCATGTACAGCCACGACACGTTCGGGCTCGGCCATCTGCAGCGCTGCCGAACGATCGCGCATTCGCTGGTCGGGGATTTCCGCGGACTTCAGGTGCTAATCATTTCGGGCGCCACCATCGCCGGCGCCTTCGACTACCGCGCCCGCGTCGACTTCGTGAAGATCCCCAGCGTCATCAAGCTGCGAAACGGCGAATACACCTCGCTGGAAAAGGACATCGATCTGCACGAGACGCTAAGGATGCGGCAGTCGATTATCCGCCACACGGCCGAGAGCTTCCGGCCGGATATCTTCATCGTCGACAAGGAACCGCTGGGGCTGCGCGGAGAGATCGAGGATACGCTGTCCTACCTCAAGACGCGGGGCACCACGCTCGTGCTTGGCCTGCGCGAGGTGATGGACGCGCCGCATTTGCTCGAAGCGGAGTGGGCACGCAGGGATGTGATGCGCAAGATCGGCCTGTTCTACGACAAGGTCTGGGTCTATGGCCCGCCGGATTTCTACGATCCGCTGACCGGCCTGGAGGTGCCGCCGGCGGTCAGGGCAAAGATGAAGTTCGTCGGTTTCCTGCAACGGAGCCTGCAGCAGAACCAGTTGCCCGGCCACCGGCCCGAGGGCGACTATATCCTGGTTACCACCGGTGGCGGCGGTGACGGCGCCGACCTGATCCACAACGTCATCGAGGCCTATCAGCAGGATCCGCTATTGCAGCACCGGGCGCTGATCGTCCTTGGGCCCTACATGCCGGCGCGCAAGCGCAACAAGCTGGTCAGGAAAGGGGCCAAGATCCCCTACGTCAAGATCATCGAATTCGACAACCGCATGGAAGAGCTGATTGCCGGCGCCAAGGCGGTGGTGGCGATGGGCGGCTACAACACCTATTGCGAGATACTGTCTTTCGACAAGCCGGCGCTGATCGTGCCGCGCGTCACGCCGCGCGAGGAACAGCTGATCCGGGCACGGCGCGCAGCCGAACTCGGCCTCATCGAGATGCTTTTGCCTGAGGAAGCCGAGGATGCCCAGCGGTTTGCCGATGCGCTGCAGGTTTTGCCGGGCCGGCCCCGCCCATCGCAGAGCAATGCGCATCTGACGCTGGAAGGGCTGCCTCATATTTCCGAAATCGTCGCGGAACTGCTCGACCGGCGGGCCGGCCATCACCTTTCGGTCATTGAAGGCATGAACTGAGTTGCAACACCGCAAGATCGTCGTGGTTCTGAAGGGCTACCCGCGGCTGTCGGAAACCTTCATCGCGCAGGAGCTGCTCGGTCTGGAGCGTGCGGGGTTCGACCTGATACTTTTCGCGCTCAGGCGGCCGACCGACGCAAAACGTCATCCCGTGCATGACGAGATCAAGGCCCCCGTCCATTATCTGCCGGAATATCTGCACAGAGAGCCGCTGCGCGTGGTTCGATCGCTGTTTGCCTGTCTGCCGCGGCCTGGCTTCTGGCGCGCGCTCAAATCGCTCGCTGCCGATATCCGCCGCGACTTTACGCGCAATCGCGCGCGCCGCTTCGGGCAAGCGCTGGTGCTGGCGGCCGAATGGCCGCAAGATGCCGGATGGCTGCATGCCCATTTCGCGCACACGCCGGCATCGGTGACGCGCTATGCCAGCCAGCTTCGTGGCTTGCCCTGGAGCTGCTCAGCCCATGCCAAGGACATCTGGACGTCGGCGGACTGGGATCTGGCCGGCAAGCTTTCCTCGGCGCGCTGGACGGTCACGTGCACGAAAACCGGCTTCGACCATCTGAAAAAACTCGCCAACGGCAGTTCGTCCGTGCATCTGAGCTATCATGGGCTCGACCTTGACCGCTTCGGCAGTTTCGGCGAGGCGCGAAAACAGCGTGACGGCTCGGCGCCGGCCGAACCGGTCATGATCTTGAGTGTCGGACGCGCCGTTGAAAAGAAAGGCTATGATACGTTGCTGGAGGCTCTTGCCCTCTTGCCTGGCGATCTGGCGTGGTGTTTCGAGCATATCGGTGGCGGCGAGGAACTGAAACGGCTGAAGGCGCTGGCGCAAAGGCTCGGACTGGAGGGGCGCGTCTCCTGGAAAGGCGCGCTGGCGCAGGAGGAGGTGCTTGAGCACTACCGCAGCGCCGACATCTTCGCTTTGGCCTGCAGGATCACCGCGGACGGCGACCGGGACGGCCTGCCGAATGTTCTGGTGGAGGCGGCCAGCCAGCGGCTTGCCTGCGTGTCGACCGATATTTCCGGCGTGCCGGAGCTTTTATCGTCGGATGAAACCGGGCTGCTGATTCCCTCGGAAAACCCGACTGCCCTGGCACAGGCGCTGGAGCGCCTGATCCGCGATCCCGTCCTGCGCGCCCGCCTCGGCGACGCCGCGGAGCGGCGCGTGCGAAGCAATTTCGACCATGTGGCAGGCATTGGACAGCTCAAGGAACTGTTCGAGCGGGAGTGGCGGGTCGCCGAATGAAGCGGCTGCGCGCTTTCTTCTATGTTCAGCACCTGCTCGGCATCGGCCATCTCGCGCGCGCCAGCCGCATTGCGGCGGCTCTGGTCGATGACGGGTTCGACGTCACCGTCGTGACCGGCGGAGCGCCGATCGCGGGATTTCCGGGATCGGGTGTAAAATCCGTGACCCTGCCGCCTGTCACCTCCGGTGACGAAGGGTTTTCCGGACTTGTCGACCTGCAGGGCAAAGCCATCGACGATGATTTCAAGACGCGGCGCTCAGAGATGCTGCTGCAGGCTTTCCGGAATTACAGGCCCGACATCGTCATTATCGAGGCGTTTCCCTTTGGACGCCGGCAGATGCGTTTCGAACTCTTGCCACTGATCGAGGCCATCGAAGCGACATCGCCCAGACCGCTGCTGGCGGCGTCCGTCCGCGACATCCTTCAGGAGCGCGTGAAGCCGAGCCGAAACGAAGAAACGGTCGATCTCGTCAACAGGCATTTCGATCTTGTCATGGTCCATGGCGATCCGGCTTTCGCAACCATCGACAAGACATTTCCGCTGGCTGGGGCGATCAGGGCCGAGGTCGCCTACACCGGGCTCGTTGCCGCGCCGCCGGCGCAAGCGGCCTCAGAGCGCTTCGACGTTCTGGTGTCGGTTGGCGGCGGGGCGGCCGGAAAGAGCCTTGTCAGATCCACCGTCGCGGCGGCGCGAAATGCCGATAACGCCTGGACATGGTGTTTGATCACCGGCCCAAACCTGCCGAAGGACGAGTTTGACGCGATTTCACGCGATGCCTCCCCACGCCTGTCCATCTTCCGGTTCCGCGAGGATTTCGCCAGCCTGCTGACCGGCGCCCGCCTGTCGGTCTCGCAGGCGGGTTACAACACGGTCTGCGATGTCATGCGCGCGGGGTGTCGCTCGCTGCTCGTTCCATTTGCAGCCGGCGGGGAAACCGAGCAGACGCGTCGCGCTCTGATGCTCGAAGAGCTCGGTCTTGCAACGGTGCTGACGGAACAGGACCTGACGCCTGAAGGTCTGGCGCATGCGATCGAGCAGGCGCTTGCCGGACCGCCGCCAGCCGCGCATCGTCTCGATCTGGAAGGGGCGCGGCGCTCGGCGCAAATCCTGTGCGAGCGCTTCAAACAGCTCCGATCAGCATGAAGCGTGTATAATTTTTTGTCGGCAATTCGCCGGAGAACCTGATCTGCCGCAGCGCCGCCATGGCTTCGAAGGCTGCAAGTGACGCCACGCAGTTGATGTGCGTCGGCTCGCTGAAATAATCGTTCGACTGCAGCAGCACGTTCGTACCCCGCGGAAGCAGGGCAAGCCAGGCGCTGAGGTCGGCTATGTGTTCGCAGCTCGTATTGACCACCAAGTCGGGCCCGCCGGCGGCATAGTCGAGTGCGTACATATCTGCCGTCAGCGCTTGAAACCGGTCGCCGGCTTGCCGGTTGAGTGTCCGGGCGACCGCGCCGACTTCGGGATCAATGTCGATGCTGTCGATCGCCGCGATGTCGAAGCGGGCGTCGTTGAAAAGCATCGCCGGCAATACGCCGTACCATCCACCCAGAACCCATATGCGCTCGAACCGACCGCCGCAGCTTTCGAAAAGCCTGTCGAGCGCCCACATCTTGCAGGCGACCTGCTTGTGGTTGAAGGCGTTCGCGATATTGGCCTGCGGATGCTTGGCGATGACGCGCGCCAGCCCGGCCACGAGAGGGTGGTCGACATAGGCGGCAATTCCCCGCGTGAGGTCCAGGGCTTGCTCATGCCCATCCATGCCGGCATTGCGTGGTTGCGTGACATCCATCATATTCGTCTTCTATGTTGGGATTTCGGGCGACACAACGCAATCTTGCCTCATGCAAGGCTGTTCGACTTGCGGACGCGATTGTGCCGCAAGCCGTTTCGCCATTGCCCGGAGGAGGCCGATTGCATTTGTCCGGACCATCGGCATCCATCCGCCTGGCGCGCAGCTGCCGCTTCGAGATCGTCGTTGGCGGCGAAGACATGGCCGATACACCATTCGCCAGCAGGTGCCTTTACATTCTGCATCCTTCAAACTGACAATCGCATATGGAAACCAGCCTAGCCCGCTATATCTGGACGCACACCAGGAAGCAGCAGCTCTGGATATTGATGATCGTCGTGCTTTCGATGGTCCCGTATTTCATGTCGTTCGACCTGCCGAAGCTGATCGTCAACGGCCCGATCCAAGGCAAGGGGTTCGAGCAACCGGGCGCGACCCTGCCATTCATGCGGTTGCACTATAACCTGCCGTTCATCGGCGAGGTCCAGTTCTTCTCCGGTTTTCAACTGGACCGCACGTCGACCCTGCTTGCGCTCAGCCTTGTGTTCCTCTTGCTGGTCGTCATCAACGGCTTGTTCAAGCTCTACATCAACACTTACAAGGGCCGGCTCGGCGAACGCATGCTGCGGCGTATTCGTTTCGACCTGGTCGATCGTGTGCTGCGGTTTCCGCCGGTTTACTTCAAGCGGGTGAAATCCGCCGAAGTGGCGACCATGGTGAAGGACGAGGTGGAGCCGCTGGGCGGCTTCATCGGCGATGCCTTCCTGCAGCCGGTGCTGCTCGGCGGCCAGGCGCTGACGGCCATGCTGTTCATCATGGTCCAGAACGTCTGGCTCGGAATGATAGCGGTCGTGATCGTGGCGATCCAGATCGTGCTTATCCCGCGAATGCGGCGGCGGCTGCTCGTGCTGGGGCGCCAGCGGCAGTTGACGGCGCGCGCGCTGTCGGGCCGGGTTGGCGAAATCGTCGACGGCATCGGCGCGGTTCACGTCCACGATACGTCGAATTACGAGCGCGCCGACATAGCAGCCCGGCTCGGGCTCATCTTCAAAATCCGCTTCGATCTTTACCAATGGAAATTCATGGTAAAGTTCCTCAACAATTTTCTCGCGCAGCTCACGCCCTTTCTGTTCTACATGATCGGTGGCTATCTGGTCATCCAGGGGCGGCTGGATGTCGGCCAGCTCGTGGCCGTGATTGGCGCCTACAAGGACTTGCCCGGACCGATGAAGGAACTGATCGACTGGGATCAGGACCGGCAGGATGTCCAGGTCAAATATCAGCAGGTCGTCGAACAGTTCACCGTCGAGAATATCATCGCGCCGGAAATCGGAGCACTGACGATCGACGATCCCGATCCGATGACCAAGCCGCTGTCGGCGATCAGCCTGTCGATAGCCGACGATGGCGGCGCAATGCTCCTCAATCGCATCTCGCTCGAGGTCAAGCCGGGTGAGACGGTGGCGCTGGTCAGCACCGCAACAGGGGGAGCGGAGGCGCTTGCGGAAGCCTTTGCGCGGCTGACCTGGCCGGATAGTGGAAGGATCGTTTCGGGCTCCGATGACTTGCTCGATCTCCCCGAAGCCGTGACCGGCCGGCGCATGTCCTACGCTTCGTCGGATGTTTTCCTGTTCCAGGCAAGCCTGCGCGACAATTTGCTCTACGGGTTGAAGCATGCGCCGCTGACATCGGTGACATATGACGGCGCCGCGGCGGACCAGCACCGTTGGAATATCGACGAGGCGCGCCGGTCGGGCAATCCGGATCTCGATATCCGCAGCGACTGGATCAACTATGCCTCTGCCGGCGCCACCGGCCCGCACGACCTCTTTGAAGCCGTGCGCCGGGTGCTCGACGCGGTTCTTCTGTCGCGCGACATTCTGGATCTTGGCTTGCGCTCTTCGGCCGACCTCAAGCGCCACACGAAGCTTGCCGGGCGGATCGTCGAATTGCGTGCGGCGCTGCGAACCCGGTTGGAGGAAGAAGGCCTGAGCGCGCTGGTGGTTCCTTTTGAACCGGGCGCCTACAACAAGGAAGCGACGATCGGCCAGAACCTGCTCTTCGGCGCCGCGGCCGGCCCCGAACTGGCTCACAAGGCACTGGCGTCCAATCCCTATTTTGCTTCCGTCCTGAAGCAAGCCGGCCTCGACCGCACGCTCTACGAAATGGGCATGGAGATCGCCGAACAGGCGATCGAGCTGTTTGCCGACCTGCCGCCCGAACACCAGTTCTTCCAGCAGCTCGCCTTTATGAGCGCCGAGGAGATACCCGCCTACGAAACCTTGCTGCAACGGCTCAAGAATCGCCCCTACGATGCGGTTTCGGAGAACGACCGCGCCATGATGGTCACCTTAAGCTTTGCCTATATCGAGCCCCGGCATCGCTTCGGCCTGTTGACCGACGAGCTGATGAGCAAGATCATCGCTGCACGCAACCAGTTCTATGAAAACCTGCCGGCCGAGCTGGAGAAAGCTGTCGAACGGTTTGATCCTGCCAAATACATCGCCGCGGCCACCGTCATGGACAACGTCCTGTTCGGGCGTGTCGGCAACAACCATCCCGACGCGCCGGACCGTATTCGCTCCATCGTCTATGATATTCTTGACGAACTGGGACTTTATGCCGAGCTTCTGGATGTCGGCCTGGACTTCAACGTCGGCGCCGCCGGCAGGCGGCTGACCGGCGGACAGCGACAGAAGCTCGATGTTGCCCGCGCCTTGCTCAAGCGTCCCGATTTCCTCATTCTCAATCGGCCGCTGTCGGCGCTCGACCAGCGCGTGCAGGACAAAGTGTTGCGGAATGTGCTCGACGAAGCCAGACGCGACGGCCATTCGCCGGCAATTGTGTGGGTGGTGACGAATCCGGCAATGGCGGCGATGTTCGATCGGGTTGTGGTCTTTGACTCAGGCCAATTGGTGGAAGACGGAACACACGAGACACTCTTGGCGGGAAACGGTATCTTCAAGGAACTTGTGTCATAGTCTGGCAAACGCGAATTCAGGAAGGTTTGCGACAATGCTGCTCAAGGATGAAGTTGGAATGCTGCAACGCGTTCCCTTGTTCTCTGGCATCGAGCCGACAAAGCTCAAGCTGCTCGCGTTCACGTCCGATCGCGTGAACTACAGTGCCGGCCAGATTCTTTTCCGGCAGGGCGACGAGGCAGACGCCGCCTATGTCATCCTTTCGGGCAGCGCGGATATTCTGGTCGATTCCGACAATGGGCCGATCAAAGTTGCTGAATTGCTGCCAAATTCGATCGTTGGCGAGATTGCCATATTGTGCAACAGCTCCCGTACTGCCACCGTCAAAGCGGCAAGTGAGCTGGAGGCCTTGAGAATCCGCAAGGACCATTTCCTGAGGCTTATGAAGGAGTTTCCCGAAATGACCATCGAGATATTGCGGGTTCTTGCCGATAGGCTAAGCAGTACGACCGCGGACCTGATCGACGCACGAACGGCCGAGAGCGATTCACAGTTGCACTGAAGCGGCGAGCCGCTCTGTTTCTTTGTTTTGATGCAGTTTCCGGAACCGTGTCACACCTTTCCTGGAACGACTCTGGCAGCAGTTGGTTGGCTACGATGGGCGAAAGGGTGCATGGACGACGATTTCTTCCTTGTCAGGTTTTGGGGCGTGCGCGGCAGCATTGCGGTGTCGGGGCCAGAATTTGCTCGCTATGGCGGCAACACGATCTGCATCGAGATGCAATGCGGCAAGCATACGCTTCTGTTCGACGCGGGCTCCGGCCTGCGGCCTGCCGGCAGGACGCTTCGAGCGTCGGGCGTCACCGATTTCGACCTGTTTTTTACCCATTGCCATTACGATCACATCATCGGGCTGCCGGCTTTCAAGCCTATTTATGAACGAGGCATCAAAGTTACGCTTTGGTCCGGGCATCTCGCTGGACGCATGACGACGCGGCAGATGGTCGATGAATTCATTCGGCCGCCATGGTTTCCGGTGACACTCGGTGTCTGCAAGGCGAGCCTCGACTGCCGCGATTTCGCATCCGGAGACCTGCTTCGGCCACGCGAAGGAGTTGTTGTACGAACCGGTAGTCTTACCCATCCGGGCGGCTGCATCGGCTACCGGGTCGAATGGGGGGGCCGCGTCGTGGCGGTCATCACAGACACCGAGCACGAGCCGGGCAAACTCGACCAGGCGGTGCTCGGCCTGATCAGAGATGCCGACCTCGTCATTTACGACTGCACCTACACCGAGGAGGAAATGGAGCGCTACCGCGGCAACGGGCACTCGACATGGCAACAGGGCGTCAAGCTCTGCGAGGCGGCCGGCGCGCGCGGGCTTGCGCTGTTTCACCACGATCCGGCACGCACCGACGATGAGCTGGACGAGATGGAGAAACTGGCCAAGGACAGGTTTGCCGGCGCTTTTGCGGCGCGGGATGGCCAGACGCTCACATTTCCAGTCTTGCACAAAAAGCGCTGAGCTATTTTCCGGCGCTGCGTTCTGTCAGTGTGCTGATCGGAAGCCATGCGCAGGCTTCGGTCCGCGCGGTGATCGTGAACAGCCGTTCGAGGAAAAGCCATGCCGATTCATCATGGACGAGATGGTGGGTGAGCAGGCCGACCGGTTCGCCGCCGTCGAATGCACGCTGCAATTGCGCGACGATGGCCTGAACCAACAGACCATGATCGCGGCAGCCGCGCGTGCCATGCCAATCCATGATGTCGACATTGCTGTTGATGACCGCCAAGGAAGCCGGCCTTGGCGGCCCGAACACCGACAATGCCGCAAATCCTATCGATCCGAGGTCGGGTACCAGGCCGGCGTCGATCCGGTTCCAGGGCGGCACCAGCATCGGAACCGCACGTGCGCCGTGCAGGCCGGTTACACGCGACAGCCCGCCGGCTAGCTCATCCAGCACCACCTCGCGTGGCCGATGCGCGCCGAGCTCCTGCTTTTTTTGACCCTCGGGCGCATGATTTCGGTGCGCCCAGCCATGAATGGCGACCGTGGCATGCGGCGCGGCGTCAAGCCGGACGACAAGCGTCCCGTCGGTCTGGGCCGGAATGACGGCCAGAGTGACCGGAACCGCGAAGTCACCGGTGAGGTCGAGCAACCGATCGAGCGCCGGCGTCGGATCCACGGCGTCGTCGTCGCGCAGCCAGAACTCTGCCTTGCGGCCCCACCGTTGCCGATGCGCCAGCTCGTCCACCAGAGGCTGCCAAATCGGGTCGGACGTCATGACAACGGGATCATCTTGAGAAGTTCCGCCAGACGGGCCTTTGCAGCACCGAGAGAGCGTTCTTCGAGAACGAAACGTCTGGCCTCTGCAGCCATGATGGTTCTTTCATCATTATTGGCCAGAAGCCTTGCAATTGCGGAAGCGAACGCCGCCACATCGCCTGGCGGGGTGAGAAGCCCAGTCTGGCCATGCCGCACAACCTCCGGCACGCCGGCAACGTCCTGAGCCACCACCGGAAGGCCGGCGGCCTGTGCTTCAAGATAGGCAATGCCATAGGCCTCGCCGTAACCCGGCCAGACGTAGATTCCCCCGCTATAGAGGACATCCGGCACGGCGACCGGCTCAATCGCGCCAAGCCATTCGATACGGTCGGCGGGCAAGCCGGCGAATTGCGCCTTTACCTCGTCACGGGCAGGTCCGTCCCCGACGACCGACAGCGTCCAGGGGAGGTGGCCGATCAACCCGAGCGCCTGCGCCAGCATGCGATAGCTCAAGACCTTGTCGCCCGGGCGCATCATGGCGACGGTAACGAGGCGCGTTGGATAATCCAGTACCGGCATTTCGTGGAATGCCGATGTGTCGATGAAGGGTGAAAGCATACCGAGAGCGGCGTGGGGAACAGCATCCGCCAGCCCCTGGCGATCCCTTTGCGTGAAGCAGATGTTCAGCGCCGCCTGTTCGATGGCTCGCGCCACCAATGCTTGGCTATCGGCCCACGAACCGGCGTTGCGCCGTTCGGAATAGGAGGCTTCGGCCGTCACATAGGGGACGGCAAAGGCCAACGCCAGCTCGGGCCCGATCAGGTCGGGCGCCTTGTAGTAGGGATGATAGGAGAACCAGAGATCGGGCTTGCCGTCACGGTCCCAAAGCCTTGTCAGTCGCGCGGCTTCGTCCCGGGCCTCGATCATGAGCGCATCGAAACTTTTCGGTTCCGGCTGGCGTAGATAGAAGCGCAACTCCGATGCCAGTTCGACGCTATGCCCGCCATGCTGCAGCGCCCGGACCAGCATCCGTGCCATCTGGCGGTCGCCGGAGACAACGGGATGATTGGGCGACTTCAGCGGGGCGTAGAAGGCAATTCGCATCGCGCGATCCTATCATCGCAAAGCCTGCCCAAGTCAATTTCGAGGCGTGATCGACTTCACCTTCAAGCGCTGGAATGTGCTATCTGATGCTTATGGAAACAGCTGTCGCGTCCGACCCGTTCGTCGCTTCTTTGCCGGTCTTCGCAAAGTTCGAAAGCGTTGCCGATATCGACAACTATCGGCCTCTCCCCGATGGCTGGGCGCTGGCCACCGCCGACATCGTCGGCTCGACCAAGGCGATCGAGGCCGGGCGCTACAAAACCGTCAATATGGCCGGCGCCAGCGTCATTTCGGCGCTTCTCAACGCGCTGGGCCGGCAAGATCTTCCCTTCGTCTTCGGCGGCGACGGCGCGCTCGTGGCGTTTCCCGGCTCGGCGCTGGAGATCGCCCGTATCGCGCTGGCTTCTGTCCAGAGATGGGTGGCGGACGAACTGGACCTGACCTTGCGTGCCGCAATCGTGCCGATAAAGGACATAAGAGCGCAAGGCCTCGACGTTCGCGTGGCGAGGTTCCAGGCCTCCGAAGCAGCCTTCTATGCCATGTTCGCCGGCGGCGGCGGCAGTTGGGCGGAAGCCGAAATGAAAGCCGGGCGCTACCGCGTCGACCCCGCCCCGGCCGGCGCGCGGCCGGATCTGACGGGCCTCTCCTGCCGCTGGAACCCGATCGAAGCCCGGCATGGCGAAATTGTCTCGATCATAGCCGTGCCGGGGGCATCGCGCGACTTGCGTGGTTTCCAGTTTCTGGCTTCCGACATCATCACCCTTGCCGGCAGGCAGGAGCGCGATGGCCACCCGGTGCCGGTGGACGGTCCGGCCTATAGTCTCTTGCCCGCCGGTCTCGATGTCGAGGCACGGGCCACGGCGCCGCCGGGGCGGCGGTGGCTGGCCAAGCTGTGGGTGATCTTCCTGATGACGCTTACGGCCGTCACCGACAAATTGGGCTGGACGATCGGCGGTTTCGATCCGAAGGTCTACAAGCGCGAGGTGGCCAGCAATTCGGATTTCCGCAAGTTCGACGACGGCTTGAAGATGACCATCGACGTCGACGCGGATGTGTTGCAGCGGATCGAGAACCGGCTGAAACAAGCGGAAGAGGCCGGCATCTGCAACTATGGCCTGCACCGCCAGAAGTCGGCCTTGATGACATGCCTCGTCATCTCGCCGCTGCAGCGCGATCATGTTCACTTCATCGATGGCGCCGCCGGCGGCTATGCAATGGCTGCCGCAAGCCTGAAGGCGAAGGCGCCGGTCTGATGACGGCTTGGGGAATCGATTTTCCGCAATGCGCCGCGGCCATGGTTCTTGGGACCCGGCGAGCCCAACGGTGCCTGAGCCGACCAATTATTTGCGCGATGTCAGGATCGGGATTGCACTTCGCCGGCAGCCTCGCCACATAGTGTTGCAGGTGATTTGTGCGGTCGACGTCTGCTTGCTTCCTGCAAGGACAGTCATTCGGGATATTCTTCGCCGGCTTCTGCCCCCGAAGCCGGCTTCATTGACTTCGAGAATTTTGCGGATCAAAGGAGATGGCTCGTCTTCGACGGGTTTCGAGATAGCATGAGCACAGCGCAAGCAGAAATTTCCAACATTCTCATGGATAAGGTTGCCGATTGGCTGACCCAATCGGCGCTGGCGGGCGACGACCTGGAAACATTGGTCAAGGGTTTTTGTGAACGGCTGGCTGCTGCCGGCCTGCCGCTGAAGCGGGTGCATTTGAGCTTTTCGATGCTGCATCCGCTTTATGACGCGCTCGGTTTCACCTGGATTCGCGGCCAAGGCCTGGAAGTGGAAGGCTTCCGGAGTGAGAACGGCGTCCATTCCGACAGATTCCTGACCAGCCCATACTACCATCTGCTCAGCAACAAGCTCGACCATCTGCGGCGCCGGCTCGACCCGTCGGTGCGGTCGGAGTTTCCTGTTTTCGATGAGCTCAGGCTTATGGGCGTCACCGATTACATGGCTTTCGTCCATCCCTTCAACGGCGATACAAGTCAGGGCATGTTGGGGTCCTGGTCCACCGACAGTGCTTCAGGCTTCAGCGACAGCATGATTTCGGCGCTGCTGCGGATCCAGAACCATCTCGCCATAGCAAGCAAGATGGCGGTGCTCACCAAGCTCGCCGACAACATGATGACCACGTATCTCGGCGGTGACGCCGGCAGGCGCGTGCTGGACGGCCAGATCAAGCGCGGCGAGGGCGACACAATCCGGGCCGCGCTGGTGATGGGCGATATGCGCGGGTCGACAAGGCTCGCCGAAACCTCCGGCCGCGAAGTCTATATCGATACGCTGAACCAGTTTTTCGATGCCATCGCAGCACCTTTCAATCGCAAAGGCGGGCAGATCATGAGTTTCCTGGGGGATGGATTCATTGCCGTCTACCCCTGCGAAAGGCACCGGGCGCAGTCAGAGATCGCCTGCCAGGCTGCTCTTGCGGCTGCGCACAAGGCCAGCATGCGCATGATGGAGCTCAATCTGCGCAGAAAAGAGCAAGGACTGGGCGACATAAAATTTGGTATCGGCCTGCATGTCGGCAATGTGATGTTCGGCAATGTCGGGCTTACCGACCGACTCACATTCTCCGTCTTCGGCTCGGCTGTAAACGAGGTCCAGCGTCTCCAGACCCTGACCAAGAAATATCCGCACAGCGTTCTCGCCAGCAAGGACTTCGCCGGCTATTGCGGGGCCAACAGCTGGCTGACGCTCGGCGAGGAGGAACTGGCGGGCAGCAAGCAGAAGCTGACGGTGCTTTCACCCGATCTGTCGGGTGCTCTCGCACTCGATGAAGACGCTGCGCTGCAGCCGTTTCACGATCGGATATCGGACGCCGAGCAGGTCATGCTGCTTCATCGCGATGCCGCGCGGCTGTCGGCGGGCGACCGGAGGAAGCTCCAGTAGTCACCACCATCCGATCTGGACGCCCTGGTATGCTGTCCGGCCGCCGGTCGCCGGGGAATTCGTTTCGAATCCAAGTTGCTCTGCGCTGACAATGCGCTAGTCTTGCTTTTTGGGGCCGGTCGGGAGGCGCCAGATTGGGGCTGGTGTGGGAATGGATGCAGGCGTTGATCTGCTGCGGATCGAGGATGTTGGCATCTCTTTTGCCATTGTCGGGGGACCGTTGCATGCCGTCAGGCGGGCAAATCTTCGCGTCCTGCCCGGCAAGGTCACCGCACTTGTCGGTGAGTCCGGTTCCGGAAAATCGGTTCTCAGCCAGGCCGTGATGGGCATCTTGCCGAACACGGCCCATGTTCGCGGCCGTATCCTGTTTTCCGATCCCAAAAAGCCCGGCACGACGCAGGATATCCTGCAGATGCCGCGAGACGGACCCGAAATCCGGGCGTTGAGAGGCAGCCGCATCGGCAAGATCTTTCAGGAGCCGATGACATCGCTGTCGCCGCTGCACACGATCGGCAACCAGGTCAGCGAATCCCTGCAGATTCATACGCACATGGATAGGACGGAGCGCAAGGCACGGACCGAGGAAATGCTCGGCCTCGTCGGGTTTCCCAATCCCAAGCGCGCCTACGACATGTATCCATTTGAACTTTCGGGAGGATTGCGGCAACGCGCTATGATCGCCATGGCGCTTATCTGCCGGCCCGCTCTGTTGATCGCCGATGAGCCGACGACGGCGTTGGACGTCACCATCCAGGCGCAAATCCTGCAATTGCTTCGTGGGCTCCAGACCAAGCTCAACATGGCAATGCTGCTGATCACGCACGACCTCGGCGTGGTCGCCAATGTCGCCGACGAGGTGGTCGTCATGTACCATGGCGAGATCATGGAAGCAGGCCCTGTGGAGGCAATATTCCGCCGGCCAGGCCACCCTTACCTGAAGGGCCTCATGGCAGCCGTTCCGCATTTCGACCTGAAGCCTGGCGAAAGACTGAAGGCGCTCCGCGAGGTGCCGGTGAATGTCGGGACCCTGCTGGGCAAGCAGACGGCGCCGGAAGCGAAGGGGCCGGACGACATTCTGCTGTCGGTCAGGGATCTGAAAAAGGTCTACACCATCCGCAACTCCGGATGGTTCAGCGGGAGCCATCAGACCTCTGTTCGCGCCGTGGACGGCGTCAGCTTCGACATCA
Source organism: Mesorhizobium sp. M0062 (assembly GCF_040323125.1). Classification (NCBI taxonomy): domain Bacteria; kingdom Pseudomonadati; phylum Pseudomonadota; class Alphaproteobacteria; order Hyphomicrobiales; family Phyllobacteriaceae; genus Mesorhizobium; species Mesorhizobium sp. M0062. The sequence goes on along the minus strand of NZ_JAMYUO010000032.1, from coordinate 29,559 downwards.
GGCGAGGTGAGTGCCTGGGCCTGGTTGGCGAAAGCGGTTGCGGCAAAACCACCGTCAGCAAGATCCTGATGCGGGCCGTCACCCCTACCGGCGGCTCCGTGATCTTCAACGGCCGCGACGGACCGATCGACGTCCTGGAAGCCGAGGGAGACGCCCTGCGCTTGCTGCGGGCGAAACTCCAGATGGTTTTCCAGGATCCGGTCTCGTCGCTTTCGCCTCGCATGACCGTGGAAAACATCTTGAGCGAGCCACTGGAAATCCATCAACGTGGCAATGCCGCGTCCCGGCTAGCCACAGTCAAGAGCCTGATGCAGGCAATCGGGCTCGATCCGCGCTTCATCCAGCGTTATCCCCACAGCTTCTCCGGCGGGCAGCGTCAGCGTATCGGCATTGCGCGCGCCTTGGCGCTGGGGCCTGAACTGCTGATCTGCGACGAGCCGGTTTCGGCGCTCGATGTCTCCGTGCAGGCGCAGATCCTGAACCTTCTGAAGGACCTGCAGAAGGAACTGGGCCTGACCTACCTGTTCATATCCCACAATCTGGCGGTGGTGGACTACATGGCGGACCGCATCGCGGTGATGTGCGGCGGGCGTATCGTCGAGCTTGCACCGCGCGAAATTCTGCTCAGGAAACCGATCCACCCCTACACGCGCTCGCTGCTCGCCGCAGTCCCTTTCCCCGATCTCGACCGGCCCATGGATTTCAAGACGCTGAAGCTCGGCGGCGCTTCCGACACCAGCGCATGGGGCCCGCAATTCCGCGACGAGGGCGAAGAGGATATGCTGTCGCCGCTCGATCTCGGCGGCGGCCATCTCGTGCTGGCCCGACGTTCGGCCGATGTCAGCGAGTTACGCCATTGATCAGCCGCCGCACTGTCCTTGGTCTCATGGCTTCGGCATTTCTGCCGGGCACGGCGCGCGCCGGCGATCTGGAGCCGGATTTTCTTCAGCCGCAGCTGAAAGCCAGGGCTCTGCCGCCACTCGCGGAGCGCCTGCCCAAAAGCCCGCGCGCGTTGAACCTCGCCGCGATGGGCCGGCAGCCCGGCCAGTATGGCGGCACGCTGCGTACGATCATCGGCAGCCAGAAAGATATCCGGATGATGACGATCTACGGGTATTCCCGGCTGGTCGGCTATGACGAAAAGCTTAACTTTCAGGCCGACATTCTCGAAAGTTTCGACGTAAAGGATGATCGCGTCTTCACGTTCAAGATTCGTGAAGGCCATAAATGGTCAGACGGCAGCCTGCTGACGCCGGAGGATTTTCGTTATTGCTGGGAAGATGTGTGGCTGAACGATGAGCTTTCGCAAGGCGGGCTCGCCCCTGCCCTGCTGGCGGACGGCAAGCCGCCACGTTTCGAGATCGTCGATCCGTTGACGGTGCGCTACAGTTGGGATGCGCCCAATCCCGACTTCCTGCCCAAGCTTGCCGCTGCTTCGCCGACACCGCTTGTTTTGCCGGCCGCCTATCTCAAGCAGTTCCACAAGAAATATCAGGATCCATTCCGGCTCGCCGGCCTGATGAAGGAGAACCGGACCGCAAAATGGACGCTGCTGCACATCCGCATGTCGCGGCAGTATCGCCCGGAGAACCCGGATCTGCCGACACTCGACCCCTGGCAGAACCGGACCAAGCCGCCGGCCGAGCAGTTCATCTTCGAGCGCAACCCGTTCTTTCATCGAACAGACGAGAACGGCCGGCAACTGCCCTATGTCGACCGGATCATCATGAATGTCAGCTCGTCGGCGATCATCTCCGCCAAGACCGGTGCGGGCGAGAGCGACCTGCAATGCATGGGAATCGACTTCAGCGATTACTCCTTCCTGAAGGACGCGGAGAAGCGCTACCCGGTGAAGATGCATCTGTGGAAACGCACACAGGGTTCGCGGCTGGCGCTCATGCCAAATCTGAATTGTGCCGACCCGGTGTGGCGCGGCCTTTTGCGTGACGTGCGCGTGCGACGCGCCCTTTCGCTCGCTGTCGACCGTCGCGAGATCAACATGGCCGTCTTCTACGGATTGGCGCAGGAAAGCGCCGACACGGTCTTGCCGGAGAGCCCGCTCTACCGGCCGGAATTCGCGAAAGCCTGGATCGCCCACGATCCCGACCAGGCCAATGCGCTGCTTGACGAGGTCGGGCTTCAGGCCCGTGACGATGACGGCCTGCGGCTACTTCCCGATGGACGCCCGGCGCAGATCATCGTGGAAACAGCCGGCGAAAGCACGCTGGAAACCGATGCGCTCGAACTCATCACCGATCACTGGCGCGAGATCGGCATCGCTTTGTTCATCCGGACTTCGCAGCGCGACATCTTCCGCAGCCGCGCGCTTGGCGGCCAGATCCTGATGTCGATGTCGTCGGGCATCGACAATGGCGTGCCGACCGCCGACATGAATCCATACCAGCTGGCCCCCACCATCGACGACCAGCTGCAATGGCCGCTCTGGGGCGCTTACTATCTGTCGCATGGCAAGATGGGTGAGGCGCCCGATGTTCCTGAAGTGGTCGAGTTGATGGCTTTGCTCAAGCGCTGGAACGGGTCGACCGAATCCAGCGAGCGCGCCGAAATCTGGAATTCGATGCTGTCGATCTACACCGATCAGGTGTTCTCTATCGGTACGGTGAACGAAACACTTCAGCCGATTCTGGTATCCTCGCGGCTGCGCAACCTGCCTGACAAAGCACTCTACGGCTACGACCCGACCTCCTATTTCGGTGTCTACATGCCGGACACATTCTGGCTTGGAGGCTCCTGAGCGTGCTTCGATATCTTGTCTGGCGCATCGCCGTGATGGTTCCAACGCTGCTGGTCATATCGGCGCTGGTGTTCACCATCATCGAACTTCCGCCGGGGGACTATTTCGACAGCTATGTCGCTGAGCTTCGCGCCCAGGGCGAAGCGGTGGATTCCGACCGCATCCAGATGATGCGCAAGGAATATGGTTTCGACCAGCCGCCGGTCATTCGCTACTTCTACTGGGTGGGCGGGATGCTGCACGGCGATTTCGGCTATTCCTTCGAATATGAGCTGCCGGTTCGCGACGTCGTCGGCGACCGAATGTGGCTGACCGTGCTGGTTTCCTTCGTCACGATCATCTTCACCTGGCTCATCGCCTTTCCAATCGGCATGTACTCCGCCACGCATCAATACAGCTGGGGCGACTACGGCCTGACTTTCTTCGGCCTTCTCGGCCTTGCCATTCCGAATTTCATGCTGGCGTTGATCCTGATGTATTTCGCCAACATCTGGTTTGGCACCTCCATCGGCCATCTCATGGACCAGCAATATCTCGGCGAGCCGATGAGCTGGGCCAAGGCGAAGTCGATCCTCGCCCATCTCTGGATCCCGGTCCTGATCATCGGCACCGGCGGCACGGCGAGCATGATCCGGCGGCTGCGCGCCAATCTGCTCGATGAGCTGCACAAGCAATATGTCGTGACCGCGCGCGCCAAGGGCCTGCATCCGTTCAAGGCGCTGGTCAAATATCCGCTGCGCATGGCGCTCAATTTCTTCATTTCCGACATCGGCTCGATCCTGCCTGCCATCATTTCCGGCGCCGAAATCACGGCTATCGTTCTGTCATTGGAAACGACCGGGCCGATGCTGATCAAGGCGCTGCAAAGCCAGGATATGTATCTGGCTGGGTCATTCCTGATGTTCCTCGCCTTCCTTACGGTCATCGGCGTGCTGATTTCCGACCTGGCGCTGGCGCTGCTTGATCCACGAATTCGTTTGCAGGGTGGCAGCACCAAATGAAGCAGGACTCGCCGCTGCCCGCTCCGGGTGCTCCACTGCAACACTACATTTCCGGCGCGCCCTTCGACCTGCAGTCGGTCGAGGCGATGACGCCGGAGCAATCGAAGGTCTTTCAGGCATCGCAGTTGCGGCTGATGTGGTGGAAATTCCGCAAACACCGGCTTGCGCTTATATCCGGCATATTTCTGGCAGTGCTGTATTCCGGGATACTTATCTGCGAGTTCCTGGCGCCCTACAATCTGCACTCGCGCAACATGGACTACATCTATGCGCCGCCGCAGCACGTGCATCTGTTCCACAATGGCGAGTTCGTCGGGCCGTTCGTCTATGGCCGCCAGATGACGCTGGATATGGACACGCTCAAGCGGAACTACATCGAGAAGCACGACGATGTTCAGCGGCTCCGTTTCTTCTGCAAGGGCGACACTTATCGGTTCTGGGGCCTGATCGAAGGTGACAGGCATTTTGTCTGTCCTGCCGAAAACGGGCAGCTGTTTCTGGCCGGCACCGACAGGCTGGGGCGCGACGTGCTCTCGCGCATGATCTATGGCGCACGCATTTCACTGACTATCGGCCTCGTCGGCATCAGTTTCAGCTTCCTGCTCGGCATCGTCATCGGCGGACTGGCCGGCTATCACGGCGGTATCTTCGACTTGATCGTCCAACGGATAATCGAAGTCCTGCAATCGATTCCCAGCATTCCGCTATGGCTGGCCCTGGCGGCGATCATGCCGATAACGTGGAGTCCGATCCTGATCTATTTCGGCATCACCGTCATCCTCGGGCTGCTCGACTGGACCGGACTGGCGCGAGCCGTGCGTTCAAAGCTTCTGGCCTTGCGCGAGGAGGATTACGTTCTGGCCGCGCAGTTGATGGGCGCGGGGAGCAGCCGCATCATCAGGCGGCATCTCATTCCCGGCTTCATGTCGCATCTGATCGCGACGGCGACGCTCTCCATCCCTGGCATGATCCTGGGCGAAACGGCGCTGAGCTTCCTCGGGCTCGGCTTGAGGGCGCCGATAACCAGCTGGGGCATCCTGCTCACCGAGGCGCGCAGCGTCAGCGTGATCGCGTTCTATCCATGGCTGCTTTTGCCGATGCTCCCCGTCATCCTCGTCATCATGGCGTTCAACTTCCTCGGCGACGGTTTGCGGGACGCCGCAGACCCCTACAAGTGATATCGCTGTTCCACCGCGCGGCCTGCCGAACACTCCACCCGGTATGACGCTTGTCGGCGGCCGGTTGCGTTATTGCAGCGTTCGTCGTTCGCCTCTATATGCGGCAAGCCTCGAGCGGGGTTGCTGGTTCAGGACATACAATCGCATATGAGTCGCCTCGACAGTTTCATCCGCAGGATGACCGCACAGCGCGACATTCTCGATCTTGTCTGCGCTGAGGTGGCGAAGATAGAAGGGCCAGTGGTGGAGCTCGGCCTCGGCAATGGCCGGACATTCCACCATCTGCGCGAGCGCCTGCCCGGACGCCGAATCGTGGCGTTCGACCGGGTGCTCGCCGCACACGCCAGCTCGATTCCCGACGCTGAAAATCTCGTGCTGGGCGAAATTCGCCAGACGGCGGAGAGGTTCATCGGCATCGACGCCGCCCTTGTTCATGCCGACATCGGCACCGGCTACGAAGATCGCGATGCCGTGACCGCTACCTGGCTTCCCGATCTGATTGCGCGCCTGCTTCGCGTCGGCGGCATTGCGGTCAGCGGCACGCCGCTGGATCACCCTCTTCTGCAACAGCTCCCGCCGCCGCCGCCGGTATCAGCCGATCGTTATTTCATCTGCAGGCGCGTGTAAGGGGCGGAGAAACCCTCAGGGGATCGTGTACACCGCAATCTCCCGCTCGATGCCGCGCAGCGATACCTCGTGCGGCACGGGCGTCAGCGCGTTCCTGTGCAACAGATCGGCGGTGAGATTGTCGTCGACCACCGCACGCGTGGCGAAGATCGCCTGTGCGTTGGCGAGGTTCTGGACCCGCGAAGCAATGTTGACCGTCTGGCCGAAATAATCCTGCCGCTCGTTCATGGACACGGCTATGCAGGGGCCGGCGTGAACACCGATCTTGAGCAGAAGGTCCTCGCGCCCGCTTTTGTCATTTAGGGCCCGCATGGCGTCGCGCATCCGCAGCGCCGCGGCAATCGCACGGTCAGGCGTCGCGAAGGTCGCCATCACCGCATCGCCGATCGTCTTCACAACCGCGCCTGCCTCCGCCGCGACGATCTCGTGCAGAACCTGGAAATGCTCGCGCACGAGATCGAAGGCTGAAAGATCGCCCACCCGCTCGTAAAGCTCGGTCGATCCGCGCAGATCGGTGAACAGGAAGGTCAGGCTGGTGATCTTCAGGCGCTGGTTGATGTCGAGCGTATCCGTGCGATAGAGATCCCGGAACGTCTGGTTGGTGAGCAGGCGCTTGGCGGTCACGAAAGGCCGGCGCTTGCCCAGGAAATCATGCAATACCGGGCAGGCGATGAAGACCGTCGGCAGCACGCGCGTGTCGGTCCTGTTTTCCAGCGAAATGCGCAATGGGCCGGGTTGCATCTCCAGCGTCTGGCTCTGGACATGGTCGCGGTCGAAGGCCAGAGAGAGGTTTCGCCGCTCTTTTGCCGGTTCGCCCTTCGCGTCGATGAACTGGGCCGAATGCGTGACCGGCTCGAACACGATGATGAATTGGGGCGGAAGCTGGATGTGCAGAACCGCCTTTTCACCGGGCGCAAGCTCGATATCTTCCAGCGAGAACGCTTCCATCTTTTCCGCCAGATCCTCGTCCGGCAGATCGGCCCCGGACGCCCAGTAGATCTGGCGGTAATATTCCACCAACGGCAGTTCGTGTGGATTGTGGGCGGCAATCCTGCGCACGCGGGGACTGACGGTGAATGTCACCTCGACCATCTCGTCGAGGGTCGGCGAATAGCCCTGGGAGCACAGCGCGCAGGTGTATTCGTCCTTCTGCATGGTTTTCAGCGTGGCGTTGGTGTCGAGCACGCCGCCACAGCCGGGGCACAGAACATTCCAGGAAATGTCGAAGATGCCCACCCGCGCCGCATGGAGAAAGGCGCTTATGGTGCGTTCCTCGTCGAGGCCATGCTTGCTGGCGAAGGCGAGCGCATTGATGCGGCAAAGTTCGCGGTCCTTGCCCTCGGCGATGGTTTGCCGGATTGCGTCGATTGCCTGCGGATCGACATCGGTCGATTGCCGCAGAAGCGAGAACAGATCCTGAGCTTCGGTCATCGTGCAGGCTCCGGAAATTGCGCCGCTAGAGCATGATGCCGAAAAGTGTGAAGCGGTTTTCGGACGACATCATGCTCTTCCTGATTCAGAGGCGGATTCAGATTTCAGGTCGGACAGACCTGAAATCATCCGGCTCTAGGCGTGTTGGCCGGACCGATCTTCGACCCGAACGCTCCATCATACTGCTAAACGGACCGGACGGCCATTCGAATGGACAAGCCTGGTGACAGGTCAATTTCCATTTGTTGAATTCCAAACTATGATAGCCCATGGGGCATTCATCTCTGGGGTTTTCTCCATGCCGACACGCGACAACCCGCCATTTCCGGCGGCCCTGCGCCTTTTCTCGGCGGGGGTCATCATCGTCCTGATCGTCGGGGCCGGCCTGTTTTTCGCGCCTGCGCTGGTCAAGCCGCGCTGGCCCTGGGCCGTCACGCCGTTCAATGCCCGCTTCCTCGGCGGCTTCTACACCGCCGAAATGGCAGTGATGGCGGCGCTGCTGGTCTGGAATCGCTGGTCGCCCGGCAGGCTCGTGCTGGTCATGGCCTTCATCTTCACCGTCATCGTGTCGGCGGCTTCGTTCATCAATCTCGGTTATTTCAACTTCGAGCGCAAAGCCCCCTGGCTCTGGTTTCTGGTCTATCTTGCGTCAGCCGCGGTATCCGGGCTGTTCCTGTGGCGGGCAAGGGCCCGCCCTTCTGCAAAAGGCGTGATCTTGAACCCCGCATGGCGCGCCTACCTACCGGTGGAAATGACGATCCTCGGGGCCTACGGCGTCGGCCTGTTGCTGTTTCCCCTGACATTCGGTGGTTTCTGGCCATGGCCGATCGATGCCTTCCACGCCCAGGTCTACAGCGCCATCTTCCTCGCCGGCGCCGGCGGCACCTATCTCGTCTGGAGAAGTGCACCGCGTGAGGAATTGCTGGTGCTCGGCCTGGCGCAGTTTCTGGTTGGCCTGCTTGCTGTTCTTGGCCTCTTCATTACCGACGCTGCCGTGCACCGGATCGACTGGACGGCGGCCGGGACATTGTGCTGGCTCGCCCTTTTCGGCTGGATCGGCATCAGCGGTATCCTCAAACTCTGCGCCGCCCCCCGGCATTTTGCCGCGCAATCGGCATAGGTCGCAGAGACGGCTGGATTTTCAGGTGACGTCCGGTGCATCGTGCCGGGCATATTGCCTCTGTCGCTTTGTTCTGACGCAATTCCGGACGGAAAACCGCTCACACTTTTCCTGAAATTGCGTTAGGCGGGAAAGCCATGACCAGCACGACCTCCTTATCCGAGAAAATCCAGCCGCAGCTCCGGGCCGTCCGGCCAAGCGATGCCGAGGCGCTGTGCGCTATCTTCAATATGCCGGGGTTCCGCTGGGGCACGCTCAGGATGCCGTTCGAGATGGTGGAGCAGGTGGAGCGGCGCATCGCCAAGTCCGGCCCGGAAACCACCTGGATCGTTGTGGAGCTGGACGGCAAGGTTGTCGGCCATGGCAGCCTGGTCGCGCAGGGTTCGCCGCGCCGCTCGCATATAGGCGAGATCAATATCGGCCTTGACGATGGCTTTGTCGGCAGAGGCATCGGCTCTGCCATCCTTGGCGCGCTGCTTGACGTGGCCGACAACTGGCGCGCCCTGAAGCGGGTCGAGTTGACTGTCTATGCCGACAACGAACCGGCCATCCGTCTCTACACAAGCCACGGCTTCGAGGTCGAGGGACGGCATGTGAAGGCCGGTTTTACCGACGGGCAGTACCACGACCTCCTGAGCATGGCCCGGCTGCGGTTCTGATGACCGCCGTCCCTGCCCCTGCGCCTCCGGTGGACATTTTGGCTGTGCTGTCGCTGCTCTGCCCGGAGGTCGTGCGTGACATCGAGCAGAACTGGAATGCGCCGGTTTCCGATTATGCCCGCCATCTGTGGCGGCCGGTGGCAAGGCCTGGATCGGCCCCGTCGATCGCTGCCCGCTCGATCCTGCGCGACGTCCTGCAGCAGCGCCTCGGTGCGATCATGCAGCCCGAAGCGATCGACAAGGCCCTCGACGAATTCGACCACAGACCGGTTATCCAGTCCGGCCTGCACTGCCTGCTTCTGATGGATCGCATCACCTTCGATGCCCTGCTGCTTGCCTGGCTCGGCGCGGTCGAAAACGGGCTGTCGGCTTTTTTCGGCTTCATGGGAACGACGATGACCATGGAGACAACCGGCCGGGAGGGGCCGGGATGGCTCGATGTCGGCGACGACAAGGTCAATTTGTTTGGCATGGGGCGCCACAAACTGTGCCGCAAAAGCGCCTGCGCGGCCGGTCCCGTTACCCTCAACGGGCGCGCGCTCGAAACGGTGGGCAATGAGACGGATGCCAGAAGCTGGCTGGGCACGCTGCTTGCCAGCCAGGGCAAGGTATTTGCAACAGCCGCCGATGCGCTGACAGAACTCAACGAGGATCTGGTCGCCGATTGGGATCGTTCCGGCATGGCCCGGCCGGTTTTCGTCGATGATAGGCTGGCCGCGACTGTCGTGGCGCGGCATCTGGAAGATGAAGGCAGTCTTCTTTCCAGGCTGCTCCTCAAGCCCCCAAGGCGCCGGCGTCTCGACCATGCCTTGCAAGAAGCCGCATCGGGCCCATTTGGCAGGTTCCTGCCCAATGCCACGGCCTATTTCTGGGGCATCCGCGAGCAGCGCGTGCGCAAGCTCGTCCTCGAGAACGGGCGGCTGATCGAGCCTGACAGGCCGCATGGTCTTTCCATCCTGTTCGAGCGGCCGCATCTCCAGCAGGCACTGCTCGACGGCATGCTTTTGCCGGACTTGTTCCTGATGTTCCTCGCCCTTGCCATATTGCCGCGCGTGCGGGTTGTGGGCGGCCTGAGACAGATTGGCTATGTCGCGCTTTTCCACTCGATCCTGCTGGCTGCGCTTGATGAAAACGCGCCAGAAGAGCGCGATCTGGCCGCCGAGCTGCAGGTTCGGGAAAATGCCTGGGGCATGCGGGTCATCGATGAAAAGATCTCGGTCCGCGAGCAGCTTGCCAGCCTGCCGGAAGGAGCGCTCTTCCCGGACCTGCTGCGGCAATACCGGTTGCGGACATTTGCCGAGACGACCGATGACCTGAAACCGGTCCGCGAAAACGCCCGATGGCGCAAGATCGGCCGGGCCTCAGGCCTCTGACCCGGCCGGGCTTTAGCCCGTCATTGCACCACACCGGCCTTGCGGAGCCCCTCTACCATCAGTTCGAAATCGGCAGGGTTCTTGTAAGGCAAGACCTTGCGACGGTGTTCCAGCGAATAGGCGGGATTGACGCGAAGCAGGTCCTGCCATGCCGTATGGGCCTCCTCCAGACGGCCCAGATGGCCGTAGGTGGCGGCCAGAAGCGCGCGCGAGAGGTCGGTGACAGCGTTGCGAGCCAGCCGTTGCAGCAAGAGGTCGACCGCCTCTTCGTACCTTCCCAGTTGAAACGATGCCAAAGCCTGGAAGTGCAGAAGCACATCCGGGAAGTATGGATTCAAGGTCTTTCCCCGGGCGAAACTCTCTAGCGCCTCCGCGGGTCTACCCGAATAATACAGCGCCTCGCCGCGGGCGACGTGCGCTTCGGCGAAGTTCGGATTGAGGGCTATCGCGCGCTCGACCTCGCCGATGGCCTCATCGTGCCGTCGTGTGTAAAGCTTGGCCGATGCCAGCGCCCAGTGCGCCCAGGGATCGCTGTCATCCAGCGTTACCGCTCGCGTTGCTGCCTCTTCCGCTTGCGCCATCGAGTCCGACGCACCCCACCTGTTGAGGTAGTCGAGCCCGTACGTGAGGGCTAGGAAAGCGTGGGCAGAGGCAAATTTCGGGTCCAGTTCGATGGCCCGCTGCAAGAGCTCGCGGGCCGCGACGTTCGTGTCCTTCGTCAGCCGGTGCCACAGCTCTCGGCCCCGCAGGAAACAGTCATACGCCTCCGGGTTGCGCTGGTGTTCGGGCGCCAGCCGCAGACGGTCATCCTCGGTCAGATTGAGCGCCAGCGCACCGACGATGTGCTGCGTCACGTCATCCTGCACGGCGAATATGTCGGTCAGATCGCGATCGAACCGCTCCGCCCAAAGATGGCCGCCTGAAATTGCATCGATGAGCTGCGCGGTGATGCGTACCTTGTTCCCCGACTTGCGTACGCTGCCTTCAAGGACATAGCGCACGCCGAGCTTCTTGCCGACATCCTGCACATGGACGTTCTGGCCCTTGAAGATGAACGACGAATTGCGAGCGATGACGAAGAGCTGTGACAGTTTGGACAGCGCCGTGATGATGTCTTCGGAGATGCCGTCGGCGAAGTAGTCCTGTTCGGCATCACCGCTCATATTGGCGAACGGCAGCACGGCGATCGACAGTTTCGGCGGCGCTGCCGCAGCCGGAGGGCTCGTCGGGGTTTGCGAGGTCACGACCTTGGCCCCGGCGCCGACCTGCAGCGAATACACCCGGATCGGCTCGGCGATGTTCTTGAGCTGTGTGCTGCCGAGATCGCTGACCGAGAGGTCAAGCCTGGCCTTGACCTGGCGATAGGCATCCTCGGACAGGCAGATGGCGCCGGGCGCCGCAACGCCCTCCAGACGCGAGGCGATGTTGACGCCGTCACCCATCAGGTCGCCATCGCTCTCTTCGACCACGTCGCCCAGATGGATGCCGATCCTGAACTCGATGCGGCGCTCCTGCGGTACGCCGGCATTGCGCTCAACCATACCGTTTTGAATCTCAACGGCGCAGCGCACGGCATCCACCACACTGCGAAACTCAACCAGCGCCCCATCTCCGGTACGCTTGATAACCCGCCCGTGGTGCACTGCAATGATCGGATCGATCAGGTCGCTGCGCAGTGCCCGCAACCTCGCCAAGGTACGATCTTCGTCCGCGCTCGCGAGCCGGCTGTATCCGACCACATCTGCAGCCAGGATTGCGGCCAGCTTACGGTTCTCGCTCATGGGTCGCCTCCTCATCTCCATCATAGCAGGAAGACGGCGGGACGAGGGAATTTTCGCAAATCACGGCCACGCAGCCGCCCGTATCGGCAGTGCTCCACCGCCGAACCCAGACCGATGCCCATTTGCGCTGCCGCTTGCCGGTTGACGACTATCGGTTCATCCTTGTGAATACCCCGGCCGTGACGAGCGTGGCGAGATCACGCGTCATGGCCCAAGGTCAAAGAGATAGAGCATGATGTCGTCCGAAAACCGCTTCACACTCTTCGGCATCATGCTCTGGTGAGGTGTCCATGAACTGCTCGGGCTGCGGTTTCGAGATCGAGGGCGGTTACGCCTTCTGTCCGAAGTGTGGCCGCCGCCAGCCCGTGCCATGCGCCAGTTGCGGCTACGCCTGCGCACCTGATTTCGAGTTCTGTCCTAAATGTGGGGCAAGCGTCGGTGCGTCCGCAAAAGCTGCCGAACGGCCTGCTCCGACACCAAGCCGCACCATTGCGCAGCCCTCTCGAGCTCCATCGCCGAACATCGAAAGCGAAGAGGGGCCGCATTCCGTCTCCGACGCCGATCGACGAACGGTAACGGTGCTGTTCGCCGATCTCTGCGGCTTCACGACACTCAGCGAGCAGCTCGACCCCGAGGTCATGCAGGCGCTGCAGAACGAACTGTTCAAGGAATTGACGGCGGCCGTGCAAGGCTTTGGTGGTTTCGTCGACAAATTCATCGGCGACGCTCTGCTCGCCTTGTTCGGTGCGCCGGTCGCGCATGAGGACGATCCGGAACGTGCGCTTCGAGCCGCTCTCGACATGATCGCCCGGACGGCGCGGCTCGGTGAAAGCACCCGCCACTCCGGCTCGCCGCTGCTGCTCCACATAGGCATAAACACGGGTCCGGTCGTTACTGGCGGATTGGGCATCGGCACCGCCAAATCCTATTCGGTGACCGGCGACACGGTGAATACGGCGCAACGCCTGCAATCGCTGGCTGCACCGGGTGAGGTGCTGGTGGGCGAACTCACGCACAGGCTGACCCGGCATGCCTTCTCGTACGAGTCGCTGGGCGATGTCGTCTTTCGCGGCAAGGCTGGCAGTGTGCTCGTCCACCGACTGGATGCACCGCTTGCGGCGCCGCGTGCAGCGCGCGGGCTCGAGGCGCTCGGCCTCAGTGCGCCCATAATAGGTCGTGATGCGGAGCTCAACAGAATGCTGGCGAGCCTTGACTTGGCGTGCGGCGGCTCGGCCCAGCTTGTCCGCCTCGTCGGCGAAGCCGGTATCGGGAAGTCGCGGTTGGTGAAGGAGTTCGTCGCCCGCGTCGGCGACGAGGATCGTTTTCGCAACGTCGCCGTGCGGCAGGCCACGTGCTCACCGCTGGGTGAACAATCATTTGGCGCCCTGGGTGCAGTGGTGCGCAGCGCTGCCGGGATGATGCAAAACGACAATGGGGACGAAATGCGGGGCAAGCTCGCAGCCTTGCTTGCCGATCTCGGCCTGCAGGGCGAGGAGGCGAAGCGGCTGATGCCTTTGCTCTACCATGTGCTTGGCCTCGGCGACCCCGATGCCACCTTGCAGCATGTCGAGCCCGAGCAGCTGCGGCGGCAAATTCTCTACGCGGTCCGCACAATCATGGAACGGCGGCTTGCGTTGTCGCCGCTGTTGATTGTCGTCGAAGACCTGCACTGGGCCGACTCCGTCTCGCTCGAGGCACTGCGTTTCGTGATGGACAGACTGGAACGCACGCGGCTGATGTTGCTGGTCACGCATCGTCCGGCGTCGGACAACGACCAACTCGACTCAAGTCGGGTCAGCCACACAGCGCTCAGGCTTTCGCCGCTCGACAGCGATGACGGACGCCGCCTGGTGGCGGCGCTTTTCGGCGAGAGCTGGGTAAACGCCGCAGGAGGGCTTCTCGACCAGATCCTCGAGCGCGCGGGCGGCAACCCGCTTTTCTTGGAGGAGATCGTTCGCGGCCTTATCGATCGCGGTGTATTGGTGCGCGAGGGCCAGCAATGGCGGACCGTGGCAGGCGAAGTCGCAACCGGCATCCCCGCCACGATCCAGGCAATGTTGCTTGCTCGCGTCGACCGGCTGCCGCAAGAGGTGCGCCGGTTGGCCCAGGAAGCCGCGGTAATCGGCCCGCGCTTCGATGCCACGCTTCTGAAAGCCGTGGCAGCCGACCCCGGCCGACTGGAAGCGGGCTGCGAACTGCTTTGCGATGCGGAAATCATCGAGGAAGTTGCCGGATCAGGCTCGGTCTCGTCGCAAAGCTACCGCTTTACGCAAACATTGTTGCAGGACGTGATCTACCAGAATCTGCTCCTGCAACGCCGGACCGACATCCACCGCCGGGTAGGTGCCGCCCTGGAGCAACTGTGCGGCGACAAGCCGGAACGGTTCGAGGATCTGGCCGTGCTCGGTCATCATTTCGCTCAGAGCGCCGAGCGGGAGAGGGGCGCGCATTACCTGCAGGCGGCGGGAGATCGCGCTGGCATGATATACGCCAATGACGACGCCCTTCGTTTCTACGAGCGAGCACTGACTGCGTTGGGCGCGATCGGGCAAACACCGCTCAAACTGGCAATTGCAGAGCGCATTGCGGATTTGAGCGGCCCGGCAGGCCGCCGCGAGATTGCACACCGCCACTACGAGGCGGTGCTGCAGGCCTATCGCGAGTCAGCCGATCGTGTCGCGGCGGCGCGCGTTTTGCGCAAGATCGGTCGGCTGTTTTGGGACGTGGGCAAGCGGGACGACGCGGAATCGCGCTACGCTGAAGCGGCAGCGCTCCTCGATGGAGCGGATGCCCCGATCGAGCAGGCGCATCTCTGGCAAGAACGTGGCCGACAGGCGTTCCGCAGCGGAGATCACACTCTCGCGGCAAAATGGGCAGACGCGGCGCTGGATTGCGTACGCTCTCTGACAACGGAACATGTCTCCGATGATGCCACCCTCGTGACCGCCGAGGCACTTAATACCAAGGCTGTTGCGCTGGCTCGCCTTGGGCGAAACCATGAAGCCGTGCGTGAGGTTGAGCGCAGCATTGAATTGGCCGAAGCCGCCGGTCTGCTGGGCGCGGCCTGCCGCGGCTACACCAATCTCGGGGTGCTCTACACGACCATCGATCCGGCGAAGGCGATGGAGGTCTGTCGGCGCGGTCTTGAAGTGGCGCGCCGTATTGGCGATTTGGGTTTCCAGGCGCGCCTCCTCGCCAATCTGGCGGTAGCTTGTTGTACTTTCACGGATCGCTGTCCAACGGAGGGCGTGCCTGCTGCCGAGAAGGCCATCGAGATTGACCGGGCGCTCGACCAGCGCGAGCACCTGCCAGTGCCGTTGATCGTGCTTGGGCAGATCCACCAGTGCAACGGCCATCCGGAACTGGCGATCGGCTTGTTCCACGAAGCACTGGAGGTAGCCCGCGAAACGGGCGAGCCCCAACTGCTGTTTCCGTGCTATGATGGACTCGCAACGCTTAATCTCGACCTCGACAATCTGGCCGAGGCCGAACGCTACTTTTCCCTGGCGCAGGGTATATGCGCCCAGCACGGGCTCGACCCGGAAGCGCTTGTGGTGCTGCCTTTTCTCGACTAGCCGGGATAAGGGGGTTGGACATGTCCGCGCCTAGTGGATTGATACCGCTTCAACCGGGCGACCGGGCGCCGAACCTGATACTCGACGCCATTACCCAGGAAGGCAAGATTGCGCTTGACGACTTTCGCGGGCAAAAACCGGTGCTGGTCGGCCTGTTTCGAGGTCTGCATTGTGCGTTTTGCCGGCGCCACATCGCCGCTCAGGCGCGTCTCGATCCGGAGCTGCGCGAAAAGGGCGTGGAGAGCCTGACGGTGGTCAACACGCCGATCGAACGGGCGCGGCTCTATTTCCGCTACCATCCAATGCCGAACCTGCTTGCGGCGTCGGACCCGGAACGCGCTTCACATCGTGCTTTTGGACTGCCCAATCTCGAATTCACCGAGAACGAGACGAACTGGCCGTACAAGGTCGCGATGGCAGCGGCACAGGACATGCGGGTCGACATACCTGGCGAATTGCCCGGTCCCATGGATCCGATGACAGCCGCCGCAATCCTCGACAAGAAGGACCACTACGAACTGACCGAAGCCGACGAGCAGATGATGGCCACGGGACACGGACAACTGGTTGGTCAGTTCCTGCTGGACCGGCAGGGGATCGTCCGCTGGAGCTTCACGGAGGTCCCGGAGGGTGGGCGATACATGTTTGGCGCCCCAAACCCGAAGGAGCTGATGTCAGCCGTGTCGCAAGTCGCCCAATAATGAACTGACAAGTTCACCGTTTATCCGAGCACGGCCTCGACAGTGGCGACAAAGTCATCGAGCGAGCGGTCGCCGCGAATCTCGATGCGCGGAAGGTCGATGAGATCGCTATCGAGGTCCGCCGGCCCGTGCCTGCGGCCGAAGCCTACTCGATAGCCGCACTCCCTGGCCAGCCGGCCAAGCCGTCGGTCGGTGACGGAGAAGGGTGCCGCGAACGCCGTGGTTGGACGGCCGGTCCAGCGTTCGATGAACAGACGAGAGCGCAGGAGCTCAGCGGCCAGGTCAGCGCTCGACAGACCATCGATGGCGCGATGCGTCGCCATGTGGCTGCCGAAGAAGGCGCCTTCGGCAGCGAGGCGTCGCACCGTCCCGGCGCCCATAAGCGGCGTCGGCGGACCGATGTCGGTGTCCCACTTTGCACTTTCGCCCACCAGGTCCGTCACCAGGAACACTTCCGCGGTCAGGTCGTTGGCGCGCAAGATCGGCCAGGCATGGTCGGCGAAGTTCTGGAAGCCGTCATCGAAGGTGATGAGCACCGGGCGGCCGACGAAAGGCTGACGGTTGGTGATGAACTGCTCCAACTGCTCGGAGCCAATGGCGTGAAAGCCATTGGCGCGCAGCCATGCCATCTGGCTGGCGAATGCGGCGGGCGTGAGCCGAAAGCGAGCGAGCGCGGCCGGACCTTCATCGGCAACGCCGTGATACATGAGGACAGGGATATGCCGGCGCTGCTCGTTACGTGCGACGTCGCGGCGCAAGGCTCGCGCCCCACCCCAGACGATATTTCGCGCGACGCCGATTTCGATTGGCGCGCGGATCGGCACATGATCGATCACCGGGTCCGTCGCCACATCGCCCGGCGACAGGCGGCGGAAGCGGTCTATGCGGTAGAGCTCGGTCTGGATCGATTGCTCGAAGACGAGGCCTTCGGTCGCCGCCAGCGTCTCGGAGATCGCCTGGGCACCGAATGTGTTCCAGTCGAAGCCCGTCTTTTCGACATTGTCACGCAACACGAATGCGTGTGCGCTGATGAAGCTGCCGCCAGGCGCCAACGCCTCGGCGAATTTCCTGGCGATGCGCCGTAGCTCGGCGAGGTCATCCAAGTAGTAGAGCACTTCCGAACAGACGATCAGATCCATCTCACCCGGCAGCGTGTCGGCAGCGAAATCGAGTACGCCGAACTCGACATTCGGCTGATCGTTGCATCGGGCGCGGGCTCGCTCGACGGCTATGGCGGAAATGTCGGTTGCGGCCAGATGGCTCACACGCGGAGCCAGCTGCCGCGTGAAGTGGCCCTCCGCGCAGGCCAGTTCAAGCGCCCGCCCGATGGGACCGGGAGGCAGGATTTCGAGCTGGCGCTCGTATTTCTCCTGCTCATAGGACGAACCGTAGTTCCACGGATCCTCGGTCGCGAAATAGCTGTTCCAGAACGCCGTGCGATCCTTGTCGTGCTTGTCCGCGACCCGTGCGCGGCGCGGCGCAACAGGCTCTGACGGTTCAGCGCTCGACCGAACCAGGTCATGCGCCTGTGCGGCCAATTGCGCGAGTTTGCCGAAGTGGCTGTCCTGATCGGGCTCGCTTCCCGCCATGGCAAACGATGCCTCGGCTGCAGGCGTGTTTGACGTGGTCGCGCCGGCGCCCTTTTGCGGTGCAGGCGATCCTCCCGCAAGCCGCTCAGCAGGCACTACATCCAGGATCAATTCAATCCAATGATCGCTTGTCACCGTCCCGAGTGCACCGAACTGCACTACAGCCTCGATCCGGCCATCCAGCATCAGATGGGCATAGATCTGATCGATGCCTTCCGGCAGTTCGGTCGCGGTCGGATTGCGAGCGTCGACGCGAATTCCGAGCGTTCGCGCCAGCCTGCGCGGCGTGGCAAGATCGTCGGGTTCGAGAAGCATTTGCTCAAGCTGGTACTGGACGCGGCGAGCCGCTGCGCAATTGTCCCAGATCTTGCCGAGTTCGATGATCAACGCGGTGGTTGCGCTGCCGAACGTCGCCCATCCGGCAGCCAATTGCGCCGGCACCGACAGGCTTCCTGCCATGAGGCCATCGAAGATTACCTTGGCAATCTCATGCGCCCACTTGCGTCCCGCCGGCAGTGCGCGCAGGGGCTGCGGGTCGATCAAGCGCGAGCCTGAGCCGCATTCGGACGCGGCGTTCCGCAACGCCAGCCAAGCAAGCGCTTCGGATGCGGTGCCGCCTTTCGCCGAAATTGAACCCGAGGGATTGTGCGCCACGCCGTCTTACCTGCGCCTGGTTCTGAGGGAGAACAAGTGTCCCGCAACGCGCTTACATCGCCGGTCTGGAAAAAGCAAAAGGCGCCCCGAAAGGCGCCTCTTCATCGCTTGATTCCCCCTGAAGGAAATTGGAGCGGGTGAAGCGATTCGAACGCTCGACCCCAACCTTGGCAAGGTTGTGCTCTACCCCTGAGCTACACCCGCTCACACGGCCCTTTGGCCGCAAGCCGGGCCTATATGGCTGAAGAGCGCGGCGATTGCAACAGGGAAATGACGGGCTTTTTGGTCGCGCCAAATCGCTTGGCGGAACCTTGTCGGCCACGCGGGTGGTTCATCGACTTCCCGCATGACGGTCTTGTCTCGGCGGCATCATTGGCCGTAAACGGCTTTGCCGCGCGCCGATACAGGGGAAGACCACCAATGCCGAAGACCGAAGCCGAGCTTTTCGCCTTTCTTGCCGATCTCGGCATATCAGTGTCGACCGTGCGCCATCCGCCGCTCTATACGGTGGCCGATTCGCAGTCGCTGCGCGGCGAGATACCGGGCGGGCACACGAAAAATCTGTTTCTCAAGGACAAGAAGGACAATTTCTTCCTGGTCAGCGTCGGCGAGGAGGCGGTCGTCGACCTGAAGCAGATCCACACGATGATCGGCGCCGCCGGCCGGGTGTCGTTCGGCAAGCCGGAGATGCTGATGGAGCTGCTCGGTGTCATTCCGGGCGCGGTCACCGTGTTCGGGCTGATCAACGACACCGAAAGACGGGTCAAAGTGGTGCTCGACCAGGATTTGATAGCACATGCGACAGTCAACGCGCATCCGCTGACCAATGAGGCGACGACGTCGATCGCGTCCGCCGACCTCATCAGATTCGTCGAGGCAACCGGACATGATGCTGCTATCTTGAAAGTCTCGGCTTGATCGCCACATGGATGGCGAAAACTGACCTCTAGTTAAGGACGTCGCGCTGCTCCGCTGGGCGCGATCGGAAGGGCGACGACATGAGCGACAACAACAATCCGTTTGGCGGCCAATTCGGCGGCAATTCTGGCCAGTACACCACGTCCGTGCAATATGGCGGCGCCGAGCCGGCCAAGTCGGCACTTGGCCCGACACCCGGCGCAGCACCTGCCGCTGGCGAGCTGATCAAGGACACCACGACCGCCACTTTCGCCGCCGACGTCATCCAGGAATCGCGCAAACAGCCGGTACTGGTCGATTTCTGGGCGCCGTGGTGCGGGCCCTGCAAGCAGCTCACGCCGCTTCTGGAAAAGGCGGTCAAGGCCGCCGGCGGCAAGGTCAAGCTGGTCAAAATGAACATTGACGATCATCCCTCGATCGCCGGCCAGCTCGGCATCCAATCGATCCCGGCGGTCATCGCCTTCAAGGACGGCCAGCCTGTCGACGGCTTCATGGGCGCCATCCCCGAGAGCCAGATCGCCGAGTTCATCACCAAGGTCGGCGGCAAGGGCAATGGTGCGCCGCCGGTGGCCGAAGCACTGGCCGCGGCGGCGGAAGCGCATGCGGCGGGCGATGCGCAGACCGCAGCCGACATTTACGACGCCATCCTGGCGCAAGCGCCGGAGACGATCGAGGCGATTGCCGGGCTGGGCGAGCTTCTGTTCGAGGCCGGCGACAGCGACGGCGCCGAGGCGCTGCTGGCAACGGCGCCGGAGGCCAAGAAAAATGCGCCGGCACTTGCCGCGCTGCGTGCCAAGATGACGCTGGCTGCGGAAGCGGCAGCACTTGGCAATCCAGCTGAATTCGAGCAGCGACTGGCCGCCAATCCCGGCGACCACCAGGCGCGTTTCGACCTCGCCATGATCCAGAACGCCAAGGGCGAGCGCCATGCGGCGGCCGACAATCTTCTGGCGATTATAAAAGCCGACCGGACGTGGAACGAGGACGGCGCCAGGGCGCAGCTGCTGAAACTGTTCGAGGCCTGGGGCATGACCGACGAGGCGACGCTGGCGGCACGGCGCAAATTGTCGTCGCTGCTGTTTTCCTGAGCCGTTTGCCGGCCAAATTGCCGGGGCGTGGCTGTCGGGCCTTGCGGTCGGCGGCCGCCGCGCCAGATTAGGCCGATAACATCGCGCCCGAAGCGGGTCGGAGGAGTGAAGGTGCAGGTCGGAAACGCATTTTACCGGGTCGGCAAGGATCTGCCGGCAACCATTCCGGTGTTTCCGCTTGCCGGCGCGCTGCTGCTGCCGGGCGGGCGCATGCCGCTCAACATCTTCGAGCCGCGCTACCTGCAGATGGTGGATGAGGCGATCGCCGGCGCGCGGCTGATCGGCATCGTCCAGCCCAGCCTCAATGGCGCGTTGCGCGCCGACGGGGAGCCGGAACTGTGCAATGTCGGCTGCGCCGGGCGCATCATCTCGATGGCCGAGAGCGGCGACGGCCGCTATCTGGTTTCGCTGCAGGGCGTCTGCCGTTTCCGCATCACCAGCGAATTGCCGGTGAAGACGCCTTTCCGGAAATGCAAGCTGGCGCCGTTCCTCACCGATCTTGCCGAAGACCAGGCGGCAAGCGAGGTCGACCGGCCGGCGCTGTTGAAAGCGTTTCGCGCTTATCTGCAGGCCAACGATCTCGAAGCCGATTGGGAAAGCGTCAGCCGCGCCGAGAACACCATGCTGGTCAATGCGCTGTCGATGATGGCGCCCTACGGACCGGCCGAGAAACAGGCGCTGCTGGAGGCGCCCGACCTGAAAGCCCGCGCGGAGACGCTGATCGCGATCACCGAAATGGCGCTGGCGCGCGAGAATGAGGACTTTGGCTCCAGCCTGCAATAAGGGCTGAGCCGATGGCTGAAGGGGGATCCAATGGCTGCGGATGGGCGTGACGGCAAGTCGGTCAATGTCGATCCAAAATTGCTGGAGCTGCTGGCCTGCCCGCTGACCAAGGGGCCGCTGGCCTGGGACCCGGTGCGCGGCGAGTTGATCTCGCGGCTTGCCAAGCTCGCTTATCCCGTGCGCGACGGCATCCCGATCATGCTGCCCTCGGAGGCGCGGACTATTTCGGCGGAAGACGTGCTGTCGCCGCCGCGATTGGGTGGGCCGGGCTGAAGGGCCAGGGGTGGTTCAAACGGACCTCAGCCTAAGAAGCCATTCTGTTGGCGATCCTTCGCGCCCCCCTCTGCCCTTGCCGGCATTAATGTCATGGGCTCCCGACCGCCCTGCACTTGCCTACTGAAAATTCCGCCCCTTGGGCATGACCCTTTCAGCTTTGTCCGAGAGGGTGGCAATGTCGGGCCGGGCAGCCGGCGTCATCTCTTCCAGCAGCACCGTCAGCCACGGCGTCAAATCCTCGATCTTCTCGGCGACGATGTGGATGACGTCGGATTCCGACTGCAGCTTGCCGGTGACCTTGACGAAGCGCGCGCCCATGACGATGGGCCGGAAACGGGTAAAGGTCCGCTCCCAGAAAATGACGTTGGCGACGGCCTTGTCGTCTTCCAGCGTCAGGAAGATCGCATTGCCCTTGCCGGGCCGCTGCCGCACCAGCACCAGGCCGGCGACCGAGACCCGCCTGCCGTCGCGCACCGAGCCGAGATTGGCATTGGGAATGACGCCGGCGCGGTCGAGCCGCTCGCGCAGGAAGGCGACCGGATGCGCCTTCAGCGACAGGCCGAGCGCGCGGTAGTCGTGGATGACGTGCTCGCCGAGCGGCATTGTCGGCAGTTTTGTCTCGGGCTCGAGTTCGCGCAGCCGGATCGCCGGCTGGTCGAACAGCGGCAGCCGTTCGGCGGCGCTCTTGCCATCCAGCGCGCGCACCGCCCACAAGGCTTCACGACGGTCGAGGCCGAGCGAGCGGAAGGCGTCAGCCTGCGCCAGTCTTTCGATTTCGCCGACATCGAGGCCCGAGCGCAGCCACACATCCCTGACGCTTGTATAGCCGGCGCCGCGCCGCGCGGTGAAAGCTTCCATACGCTTCTCGGCCAAGCCCTTGATCTGACGGAAGCCAAGCCGGACGGCGTACCGGGTCTTGATGACACCGCGCATTTCGGCATGGCGCCCCAGGATGCGGCCCGGATCGAATTGGGCTTTCTCCAGGGTGCAGTCCCAGTCGGAAAAATTGACGTCGACGTCGCGGATATCGACGCCATGGTCGCGCGCGTCGCGCACCAGCTGGGCCGGCTGGTAAAACCCCATCGGCTGCGAATTCAGGATCGCGGCGCAGAACACGTCGGGATAAAAGGTCTTGAACCAGCAGGAGGCATAGACGAGCAAAGCGAAGGAGGCGGCGTGGCTTTCGGGAAAGCCGTATTCGCCGAAGCCTTCGATCTGCTTGAAGCAGCGCTCGGCGAAGTCTTTGGTGTATCCCTTGCCGACCATGCCGTCGATCATGCGCTGGCGGTAATTGCCGATGGTGCCGGTGCGCTTGAAGGTGGCCATGGCGCGGCGTAGTTCGTCGGCTTCGCCGGGTTTGAAACCACCGGCGACGATTGCAATATTCATCGCCTGTTCCTGAAACAGCGGCACGCCGAGTGTCTTCTTGAGAATAGCCTCCAGCTCTGGCTTTTGATATTCAGCCGCTTCCTTGCCCTGCCGACGGCGCAGATAGGGGTGCACCATGTCGCCCTGGATCGGGCCGGGCCGCACGATCGCCACCTCGATGACCAGGTCGTAGAATTCGCGCGGGCGTAGACGCGGCAGCATCGACATCTGCGCGCGCGATTCGATCTGGAAGACGCCGAGCGTGTCGGCGCGGCAGATCATGTCGTACACGTCGTTCTCTTCCGGCGGCAGGGTGGCCAGCACATAGGGTCGGCCGTAATCATCCCGGGCCTTCGGATAATGGTCGGTGAGCAAGGTGAAGGCGCGCTTCAGGCAGGTCAGCATGCCAAGCGCCAGAATATCCACCTTCAGGATCTTCACCGCGTCGAGATCGTCCTTATCCCACTCGACCATCTTGCGCGCCTCCATCGCCGTCTTGACGATGGGGACGATCTCGTCGAGCCGGTCGCGGGTAATGACGAAGCCGCCGACATGCTGCGACAGATGCCGGGGAAAGCCCATGATCTCGTTGGCGTGGGCGATCACGTGACGGGTCGAGGTCTCGTTGCGGTCGAGGCCGCCGGCATGCGCCTCCTTCTCGCCGAGCTCCGAGGTCGACCAGCCCCAGATCGAACTGGAGAGCGCAATGCGGACATCGTCCGATAGGCCCATGGCCTTGGCCACCTCGCGCAGCGCCGAGCGGCCGCGATAGCTGATGACGGCGGCAGCCAGCGCGGTGCGCTTGGCGCTGTATTTGGAGTAGATGTACTGGATCACCTCCTCACGCCGCTCATGCTCGAAATCGACGTCGATGTCGGGCGGCTCGTTGCGCTCCTCGGAAATGAAGCGCTCGAACAACGTGTCGATGCGCTCGGGGCCGACCTCGGTGATGCCGATGCAGTAGCAGACGATCGAGTTGGCGGCCGAGCCTCTGCCCTGGCACAGAATGCCCTCATTGCGGGCGAACTGGACGATGTCGTAAACGGTCAGGAAATAGCGCGCATAATTCAGACGCTCGATCAGAGCGAGCTCCTCACTGATGCGCTGCAAGACGGAAGCGGGGACGCCCGCCGGATAGCGCGTGGCGGCCCCCTCCCTGGCCAGACGCTCTAGCTCGGCCTGCGGCCCAAGCCCTGATTGCGTCGGCTCGTCGGGATAATTGTACTGGAGGTCGCTGAGCGAGAAGGTCAGTTCGCCGGCAAAGCGCAGCGTCTCGGCCAGCGCCGGTGGATGGCGGCGGAAGAGACGGGCCATTTCCAGCGGCGGCTTCAGATGGCGCTCGGCGTTGGCCGTCAGCTCCAGCCCGACCTCGGCGACCGGCAAATTGAGGCGGATGGCGGTGAGCACATCTTGCAGCGAGCGGCGCTCGGCGCTGTGATAAAGCACGTCGTTGGTCGCCATCAGCGGCACGCCGGCGATGTCCGCCATGCCCGCCGCCTGCTCGATGCGGAAACGGTCATTGCCGCGATAATCCGGCGCCATGCCTAGCCGCAAATTAGCGCCGAAACGGTCTTTCAGTTGACGGACCAATGCCAGGGGATCGTCGGCATTCGCCGAGAGATCCGGCAGCACCGCCAGCGACAGCAGGTCGCCCCATTCGAGCAGGTCGCTGCGCTGGAGAAGGGTCGCGCCCTTCTCGTTTTCATCGCGCAAATTGGCTTGCGTCAGCATGCGGCAGAGATGGCCCCAGCCCTTGCGGTTCTGCGGATAGGCGAGAATGTCCGGCGTGCCGTCGCCGAACACCAGGCGGCAACCGGGGTGATAGGCGAGCTTCTCGACCTTGGCCTGCTGCCAGGCGCGCACGACGCCGGCCACCGTGTTGCGGTCTGCCAGTCCGATCGAGGAAAAGCCGAGGAATTTGGCCGCCACCACCAGCTCCTCCGGCTTGGAGGCGCCGCGCAGGAAGGAGAAGTTCGACTGGATGCCGAATTCCGCATAGGGGATGACGGTCAGCGCGTTCATGCGAAGACCCCATGCATGAACCAGCGCGGCGGCACCTGCGGGTTGCCATAGAGGCCTTGCCGGTAGAGCCAGTAGCGGCGGCCGTCGGCATCCTCGATCCGGAAATAGTCACGCGTCGATGTGAGCGGATCGCTTGACGTTTCACGCCACCATTCCGGCGCGATGCGTTCCGGCCCCTCGGCGCGCGCGACCCGGTAGAGCGCGCGGCGCCAGCGGAAATTCATCGGCGGACCCTCAGGCATTTCGGTGGCCGGCACCTCGATCGGCTCGGGCGAACGGAACAGCCGGATCGGCCGTTCCGGCGGGAAGATGGTTGCGCGCGGCGCGTCTTTCGAGCCCGGCTTCCTGAGCGGTGTTTTGCGTTGTGGCGCTTCCGAGAACGGGATGGTGGCGATGGCGCGCTCCGGCAGATGGCTCTCGAGGGCGACCGGTTTCAGCACCGCACTGTCGCCGAGCCTGGCGCGGATGCGGTCGGCAAAGAGTGCCATGTCGGCGCCGTCATCCTCGGTCTCGCCGGTCAAATCGGCCTGCTGCATGTCGAAGCCGGCGGCCGCCAGCACCGAAAGCCGCACCAGGTCGAAGCCGTAGCCGGCATCGATGTCCTGTTCGAGCGCGGCCAGCCGCTCATGGAACAGGCGCTGGATAAGCTTGGGTTCGCGCAACGGTCGCGAGGTACCGACAGCGATGCGGCTGACGGCGCCGTCGACGCGAAACAAAAGCAGCGCCAGCATCCTTGCGCCCTCGCCGCGGCGTTCGAGATCGGCCTTCAGCGTCACCGCCAGCAAGAGCACCAGCCGTTCGATCTCGGCGGTCAGCACGACCGGCTCGGCCAGGTGGCGTTCGACCGAAAGCGGGGCCACGGGCAGGCGCGGCGATACCGCCTCGTCGAGACGGCCGAGCGCCTGGTCGAGCCGCAACAGCAAGGTCGCGCCGAAGCGACGGGCGAGCGGCGCGCGCGGCGCTGCCATGATCGCGCCGGCGGTCCGCAGGCCGACGCTTTCCAAGCTGGCGCGGATATCGGCTTCGATGCGCAGTGCCGCCAGCGGCAAGGGGGCGAGCAGCGCTTCCTCCTCGCCGGAGACAACGATGCGGTTGCCGCAGAAGCGCGCCGCCGCCCAGGCTGCACCCGGCGTCGCGGCCAACCCGGCGCGGACATCGAAACCCTGCTGGAAAAACCGCGCAAGGATGTCGTCCAGCATGGCGCGCTCGCCGCCGAACAGATGCGTGCAGCCGGTGACGTCGAGATAAAGGCCATCAGTACCGTCGAGCGCCACCAGCGGCGTATAGCGATCGCACCAGTCGGCGAGGCCTTCGAGCAGCCGGCGATCGGCGTCCGGATCGGCCTCGACGATGTCGATCGAGGGATGCATGGCGCGCGCATCGGCAATGCCCATGCCAGGCTTCAGATGCAGCGCCTCAGCCCGCTCGTCGAGGGCCGATATGCGCTGGGCGTTGCGGTCGCGATGGCTGATCACGAGCGGTGGGTGAGATGGCGGCAGATGATCCGAAGGCCGGGAACGCCACGACCGTCCCAGGCGCTGGCGCAGGATCCGTTCTGCCGCCAGATGCGGGAACCACAGCGACAGAATTCTCTGCCCGTTTTTCGCGGGGCTTTCTTTCTTCGAATGCGTGTTCATCGGGATTCCACTCCAGTGTGAATTGTCCAGGCAGAGCGGTGCGGCTCTTGCCGATGCTGACGGTGAAGGCAGGCCGGCCGATCGAGCCGGCGAGCGACCCGGCGATCGTCCGGCGGCTCGCCGCTGGTGCAGCCGACACGATGAGGCGCACCGGGGCGGCGGTCGGCTCGGCTTCGCCGGCCTGGCGCAGCAGGAACACCGGCCGGCCGGCGTTTTGGGCGCGCGCGTGCAGCCGGCGCGTCGCGGTGAGGTCGAGCCGCTGCGGGCTGCCACGGATTTCGAGGATGATTGCGGCGAGCGCCGTCATCTTCGCGGCCTCCTCGGCTACCCACAGCGCATCGGTGAGTTTCGGCGCCTCGGAAAACAGCAATTGCTCCGGTGCGATACCGAAAATGCCCTGCAATCCCCTGGCATAGGGAAAGCCGGCCTCGCGAAAAATCTCCGATGTGCCGATCCACAGCACGGGCAAGGGCTGGCCCTTGAGGATCAGGCTGACAAGCGACAGCACAAAGCCGGCGACGGCCCCGGCATTGCGGGTCTCAAGGCCATGGATTTCGCTCAAGGCGGCTTTCGGAAGGCCGCCGCTGAGGGCCGCATCGAGGCGCTCGACGCCGGTGGCCAGGAAAGCATCCGGCGAAGCCACGGCAAGCCCGCGCCGGATGATGGTGACATCGGCATCGGGTTCAGGCGCGGCGTCGAGACCGCCGCCAGGACCCGCGCGCAGCCCCTCGCCAGCCGGCGCGGCCAGGCGCTCGGGCAGCGTTCCCTCGATCTTCGCGATCTGGCGGCGCAGGGCAAAAACAGTCTCCCGCGCCACGGCTGATGTCGCCATGACGGTCAATTTCTCTCACAACTGTTCCTGTTATGTTCCTATAGATTCCAGAGGGTGCCGGAAGAGTCAAGCGGAGTCAGAAGGAATTTATTCCTTGATCAAAGGTGACGAGGCCAACCTTGGACTTTGGTCGCAGCCATTCGGCGCAAAGAAACAGTCATCGGCCAGGTACCCGGTCCATTTGCCGAGTCCGGAGGGAAAGCCTATATGCCGGATCAAAGGACAAAGCATGGCCCGCATCTACAAGACCCGCACCTGGCACGATGAACTCTCGCCTTCGATCGAGGAGATCGAGTTTCTGGCGCTGGAGGCGTACGCACATCTGCCCGACGATTTTCGCAAGCTGACCGGCGAGATCGTCATCATGATCGCCGAATTCCCGACCGACGAGATCATGGACGATCTGTCGCTGGAGACACCGTTTGATCTGCTTGGCCTGTTCGAGGGCCGCGGCATCGCCGAGCGCTGGAACCCGCAGACCGGCGAAGGCCCGAACCGCATCACCCTCTACCGCCGCGCCATCCTCGACTACTGGGCCGAGAACGAAGAGACGCTGGGCGACATCGTCACCCACGTGCTGATCCACGAGATCGGCCACCATTTCGGCCTGTCGGATGATGATATGGAGAAAATCGAAGAGGCGGCGGAGTGAGGCTGCGCCGATATTCAGGTGAAGCCGGCCTGCGAACGGCAGCTTCCTGCGCTTCCGGTGCTCGCGTACTTTAAGTACGCTCCGCTCCGGTTCTCGGAAACCACTGTTCTCGGCTCGGCCTGACCTGAATCTCGACACAGCCTGCGTCCGTGCCTGGCAAAGCCTACCAGTCGCTCAGCTTGGTATCCGGCCCGTATTCCTGGCCGTCGATATCCTTCACCACCGCCTGGCCGCAGCGCATCGATTTGGTCTTCTTGTCGTAGGCGTAGGTCGGTGAGCCGTACAGGTGCCAGCCCTTGTTCAGCGCCGCGGTGACCTTGTGGCAGAAGGTTGAATCGTCGGGGGCGGACAAAAAGCGGTAAAGTCTCATGGGTCAGATCCTGTCGTGAGTTCGTCTTTTCGGGGCGGATCATGCGCCGATGGCGGCGGCCTTCGCCAGCAATTTCTCGGCCTGCGCCAGATGCAGCCGCTCGACCATCCTGCCGTTCAGAGCAATCACGCCCTTGCCGGCATTTTCCGGCAAGGCGAAGGCATCCTTCACCGCGCGCGCCTCGGCGAGAGCTTCGGGCGCGGGCGCAAAGGCGCGGTTGGCGGTTTCGATCTGGGCGGGGTGGATCAGCGTCTTGCCATCGAACCCCATGGCAGCGGCTTCCGTGCATTCGCGCGCAAACGCGTCGAGGTCGCGAAAATCGTTGGAGACGCCGTCGAGCATGTCGATGCCGCCGGCCCGCGCCGCCAGCACCATCTGCATCAGCCAAGGCACGAGGTAGCGCCGATCAGGCGTCGCCAGAATGCCGGTTTCCTTGACCAGATCGTTCGTTCCGGCAACGAAACAAGCTAGGCGCGAGGCCGGGTCGCGGCCGAGTTCGGCAATGGCGCCGATATTGAGCATGGCCTTGGGCGTCTCGATCATCGCCCAGAGCTTGACGCTGTCGGGGGCAAAATTATCGTCGAGCACGTCGCCGACTTCGAGGATATCGCGCGGCGTGGCGACCTTGGACAACAGGATGCCGTCGGGCTCGAATTTCGCCGCGGCGAGCAGGTCATCGTTGCCCCATTCGCTGGACAGCGCGTTGACGCGCACGATCATTTCGCAGCGGCGCCCATGCTGATTGGCAACTGGTCGGCTGGCGAAAATGCCGGCCAATTTGTCCCGCGCGGCGATCTTGTCTGAGGGCGCGACGGCGTCTTCGAGGTCGATGATCACGGCATCGCAGGCCAGCGTCGCGATCTTGGCCAGCGCCTTGTCATTGGAGGCGGGGACGTAAAGCACCGAGCGGCGCGGGCGGTAAGGTTCGCTTGTCATGGCCGATCTATGCCGCGTGGGGGCGGGGGAGGCAAGCGTCCGACCGGTACCTGATGACGAGCCAACTGCGAAAGCTTGCGCTGCCCCGCCCGTCCCGCAGCAGTTGCGGAAGGGGGGCCTTTCCTCTCCCCCGTCGATCGGGGGAGAGGTCGTTAGCGCAACACCAGCGCATTGGGGTGGGACGCGTGGCGTATGGGTTATAATTAAAAATACCACCCCCCCCGACCCACGCG
>NZ_JAMYUO010000031.1:0-67696 GCF_040323125.1 Mesorhizobium sp. M0062 | reverse complement strand
CCCCCCCCCCCCCCCCCCCCCCCCCCCCCCCCCCCCCCCCCCCCCCCCCCCCCCCCCCCCCCCCCGCCCCCCCCCACACCCCCCCGGCGCTGGCACCCCCACCCCGCTCCGCTTCGCGGATCGACCCTCCCCACAAGGGGGAGGGTAAGGAGTCGGACATCACTGCCCCATCTTGTAGTCGAGAAACCACTTCTTGTTCAGCGCCTCGATCGTGCCGTCGGCCTTCAGCGCCGCGATCGCCGCGTTGACCGGTTTCACCAGGTCCGAGCCTTTCGGGAAGATGAAGCCAAAATCCTCGGTGCCGAGCGGGCCGCCGATCAGCTTGAGCTTGCCGCCGGAGGCATCGACATAGCCTTTGCCGGCGGTGCCGTCGGTCAGGACGACATCGACGTCGCCGGATTTCAGTGCCTGCACCGAAGCGCCGAAGGTCTCGAACTGCTTGATGCGCGGGTTCTGCTCATTGCCGTCGAGCACGCTGTAGACGGCGGTGTAGAACGGCGTCGTTCCGGCCTGCGCGCCGATCAACCCGTCCTTGAAGGCGGCGAAGGTCTTGGCGTCGGTGAAGCGGCTTTCATCGGCGCGCACCAGCATGAACTGCTCCGAACGCATATAGGGGTCGGAGAAATCGACCTTCTCCTTTCGGTCGTCCTTGATGGTGATGCCGGTCATGCCAATGTTGTACTGGTTGTCGGAAACCGCCTGGATCATCGCGTCCCAGGAGGTGTTCTGGTACTCCACCTTGAAGTTCAGCCGCTTGGCGATTTCGTCCATCGCGTCATATTCCCAGCCGATCTGCTTGCCGGTCTTGGCGTCGATGAACTGCAGCGGCGGATAGGCGTTTTCCGTCACCACCACGACCTTCTTGCCGCCGAGATCGGGCAGCGCATCGGCCGCCCATGCAGCGACGGGCGCGAGGAAACAGGCCGCGAGGGCGGCCAGCAGCAGCTTCGATTTGGTCATGACACGCTCCAGGATGAGAAGCCCGCTTGCAGCCGGGCTCGCATGAAAATCCAGGCGCGACTTTAGCCGTCCGCAGACGGCTTGCAAGCCGGTCCGGTGCTCAGCGTCCGGTGAAAGCGGATTCCAATGCCTTCAACCAACGCGGTTTTAGAACGCCCCGCGGTCGGAATTTATTCCGTGATCCCGCGACGGCAAACCAGGCCTCTCACGGACACAAGGAAATCCGTCAAACGACGAGTCAGGACGGTGACGTCGCGTTGCGCAACTTGGCGGCAAATCCAGTCAAGGTCCGGTGCAGCGACTTCAGCTCTTCAGCTTCGAGCGGCATGGCGCAGGCAAGACCTGCGGATACGTCCTTGATGCGGGCGCGCAGCGCCTGACCCTTGGCAGTCGGTTCGACCAGCACGCGGCGCTCGTCGGCTGGATCGCGACGGCGGGTGACGAGACCAGCCGCTTCCATCCGCTTGAGCAGCGGCGTCAATGTCGCCGAATCCAGCCCCAGCGCCTCGCCGAGTTCGCCGACCGTGCTCGGCGCATGCTGCCACAGCGCCAGCATCGCCAAATATTGCGGATAGGTCAGGCCGAGCGGGTCAAGCAGCGGCCGATAGAGCTTGGTCATCAGCCCGCTCGCCGAATAGAGCGCGAAACACAGCTGCTGGTCGAGGCGCGGAACGGCAATCGTCCCGGCGGTGTCCGCCGGGACTTCTGTGACTCTCGTTTCGGTCTTGGTCGTCATGCTGCCTTTGCCGGAAGCGCCACTGTCGAAAGCGCCACCTCGATATTGCCCTTGATCGCATTGGAATAGGGGCAAATCTGGTGCGCAGCCGATACAAGCGCTTCCGCCGCCGCCTGATCAAGGCCTTTCGTCTCCGCAGTGAGCGCGACACCGAGTTTGAAGCCCTCGCCATGGGGAAGCAGGCTGACGGTGGAGGTCACCGACGCATCGGTCAACGGCAGCTTCTGCTTGCGCGCAACGAAGCGGATGGCGCTTTCGAAGCAGGCGGCATAACCGACCGCGAAAAGCTGCTCGGGATTGGTGGCGCCACCCGGTCCACCGAGTTCCTTCGGTAGAGCGAGGTCGACCTTGAGCAGGCCGTCGCTGGTCTCGCCATGCCCGGCGCGGCCGCCGGTGACGCGAGCCTGTGTGGTGTAGAGTGCCATATCAGTTCTCTCCGTTTTCATTTGTATACGATTATTTAGTGTACAGGATAATCTGAGTCAACAGCCGTGGCCGAACTCTCGACCGGCAATCGTTCACAGTCTGGTAAAACGAAAAAAGGCGGCCGAAGCCGCCTTCTCAACATCCTTGGTCGAGGTCTTATTCGGCCGGGGTCGCTTCCGCGGCCTTTGCGGCCTCGTGGGCGGCCTTGGCGGCTTCGTCGGCCGCCTTCTTCTCGGCGGCTTCCTGCGCGGCCTTCTCGGCTGCCAGCGCCTGGGCAGCGGCAACTTTCTCGGCTTCGATGCGGGCCTTCTCGGCGTTCAGCGCGTCGCGTTCCTCATCGTTGAGCTTGCGGGCGCGCACGCCGGTGTTTTCCGAAATACGGGCCGACTTGCCGCGACGGTCGCGCAAATAATAGAGCTTGGCGCGGCGCACCTTGCCGCGGCGCACGATCTCGACGCCTTCGACCATCGGCGAGTAGACCGGGAAAACGCGCTCGACGCCTTCGCCGTAGGAGATCTTGCGGACGGTGAAATTTTCCTGGAAGCCGGCGCCGGCGCGGGCGATGACGACGCCCTCATAGGCCTGGACGCGGGTGCGGGTGCCTTCGGTCACGCGGACCTGGACGCGCACGGTGTCGCCGGGCTGAAACTCGGGAAGCTTGCGCTTGGCTTCGATCTTGGCGGCCTGTTCGGCCTCGAGCTGACGGATGATATCCATCTCAATAGTCCACTTCTTGTTCTTCCGACAGTCAGAGCGTCCGACACTCGCCTTGCAGTTCCATTGACCGCTCGGCTATGCCCTTTGTCCTCGAGACATCTTGTCTTCGAAACATTGGGCAGGGGCGACTACACCGTCATTGTTGACGGGTCCGGGAGATTTTTCTCGCCAGTACGGGCGGGCACATACAGCTATTTCACTGACTTGTCACGCCTTGGCCCTGTCTTTTTTGGTCGCATGCCACCACGCAATCGTCCAGTGCAGGGTTGCGCCGGCCCTTCAAGCTTCCTAATCCGGGAGCAGCACACTTGTCCGGCGGCCTCACAATGTCTGTTTTCGACGCAGTCCTGCTCTTCCTCGCGGGTTTTCTGTCAGGCGCCGTCAACGCGGTTGCCGGCGGCGGCACCTTCATAACCTTCGGCGCCATGACGCTGGCCGGCCTGCCGCCGATCGTCGCCAACGCCACGTCCTCGGTGACGCAGTTTCCCGGTTACATCACCTCGACGCTGGCTTACTGGACCGACATCAAGCATTTCTGGCGCGGCGCGCTGCTGCTTTGCCTGATCTCGGCTTTGGGCGCGCTGGCTGGTGCGCTCATCCTGCTGGCGCTCTCAAATCCGTCGTTCCGCGCCCTCGTGCCGTGGCTGCTGCTGGCCGCAACCGCCTTGTTCGCCGCCGGGCCGTGGCTGAAACCAACGCCGAAGCCTGGGCATGAAGCCACGGTCGGCTCTCTGGCCGGTTCGCTGGCGCAGTTCGCTACCGCCATCTATGGCGGCTTCTTCGGCGCCGGCATGGGCGTCATGATGCTGGCGACGCTCGGCCTGACGCAATCCGGCGACTATCACCGGCTGAACGCGCTGAAGAACATGCTGGCCGTGGTCATCGCCGCCGTTGCCATACTGGTCTTCGTTTCCGGCGGCGTTGTTGCCTGGCCTCAGGCAATCGTCATGATCCCCGGCGGCGCGCTCGGCGGCTATGCCGGCGTCTGGATCGCCAAGCGCGTGCCGCAAAACGCAGTACGCGGCTTCGTCATCGCCGTCGGCCTGTTTCTCGCCGTCTACTATTTTGCCAAGGGCTGAGCGGCGAGCAAATCCGGCCGGCGCTCCCTGGTCAGCTTCTCGGACTCGGCGCGCCGCCACGCGGCGATCTTCTTGTGATTACCGGAGACCAGCACGTCGGGGATGGGGCGGCCTTCGAACTCCTGTGGCCGCGTGTAATGCGGGTGTTCGAGCAGGCCGTTCTCGAAACTTTCTTCCTCGCCCGACACCGCATTGCCCATGACGCCGGGCAACAGCCGCACAACGGCGTCGAGCAGTACGAGCGCCGCCGGCTCGCCGCCCGACAGGATGAAATCGCCGATGGAGACCTCTTCCAGTCCACGCGCCTCGATCAGCCGCTGGTCGACGCCCTCGAACCGGCCGCAAACGATGACGGCGCCTGGCCCGCCAGCCAGTTCGCGCACGTGCGCCTGCGTCAGCGGCTTTCCACGCGGGCTCATCAGCAAACGCGGCCGCGGATCGCCGGACGGCGAGGTGTGGTCGATCGCCTTGGCCAGCACATCGGCGCGCATCACCATGCCGGCGCCACCGCCGGCCGGCGTGTCGTCGACGGTGTGATGGCGATCGCTGGCGAAGTCGCGGATCTGGATAGCTTCCAGCGACCATGTCCCGACTTCGAGCGCCCGTCCGGCCAGCGACAGGCCTAGCCCGCCCGGAAACATCTCGGGATAGAGCGTCAGCACCGACGCCTTGAACGTCACCGGTTGCCTCCGGCTTCGCGCGGC
This sequence comes from Mesorhizobium sp. M0062, assembly GCF_040323125.1. NCBI lineage: Bacteria > Pseudomonadati > Pseudomonadota > Alphaproteobacteria > Hyphomicrobiales > Phyllobacteriaceae > Mesorhizobium > Mesorhizobium sp. M0062. The sequence goes on along the minus strand of NZ_JAMYUO010000031.1, from coordinate 63,074 downwards.
CCGCGCGGTCGGCCCTTCGCGTCGAAATCTTCTTCGCGCGGCGCGTCGCCATCCTCATCCTCGACAAGGCCGGCGGCTGCCGGGTCGACGCGGAGAAAACCTTCGGCGATCGAAACCTGAGGCACGGCGGCCTGGGTGAACGGGATCAGCACGCCTTTGCGCCCGCCGAGGGTAACGTCGAGAATGTCGCCGCCGCCGAAATTATGCACCGCCACCACCTTGCCGATGACCGCGTCCTTATCGTCGCGGACTTCAAGTCCGACGAGATCGGCGTGGTAGAATTCGTCCTCCTCGCCATCGTCGGGGAGCATCGAGCGGTCGACGAACAGCTCGGTTCCGGCCAGCGCCTCGGCGGCGTTGCGGTCGGCAATGCCCTTGAAGCGCACCACCACGACGGTGTTGGCGGGCCTGATGTCGATGATCTGGAAGGCGCGGCCGTCCTTGGCATAGAGCGGCCCATAATCGGCCAGCGCCATCGGCTCGCCAGTGAAAGTCTTCACCCGCAATTCGCCCTTGATGCCGTGGGCGGCGCCGATCACGGCCATTTGCACGGGGTTCTGGGGCTTCGACATGGCTGATATCCTTTGCCCTGCTCTAACGCCCTACCGGCGTCATTTCAATGATCGCCCGTGGCCATTTCAATGACAGGTTCTTCACCGCTTCCTAACCCGGCTGCCTGACAATGGCGGCATGCAGGAATTTCTCATCCCGGCAAAACCCGACCTCCAGGCAGCGCGCGAAAGCTGGCTGAAGATGCTGGCGCGCGAGCGCCGGCTGGCGCCGGCGACCGTCGAAGCCTATGAGCGCGACACGCGCCAGTTCCTGCATTTCCTCACAGGGCATTGCGGCGGCTCGCCTGGTCTTTCCGACATCGCCACTCTGCGCCCGGCCGATCTGCGCGGCTTTCTTGCCGCGCGGCGCAACGCCGGCGCCGGCGCCCGCACGCTCGGACGCGGCCTCGCCGGCATCCGCTCGCTGCTGCGCTTCCTCGAACGGCGCGGTCTCGCCAATGCCGCCGGTGCCGCTGCGTTGCGCGCGCCGCGCCAGCCGAAATCGCTGCCCAAGCCGCTGACCGCCAGCGATGCCAAACATGTCGTGTCGGTGGAAGGCCAGCTGGCTGAAGAGCCCTGGATCGCCGCCCGCAACGCCGCCGTGCTGACGCTGCTTTATGGATCGGGCCTGCGCATTTCCGAAGCGCTGGGCCTCAGCGCCGCCGACCTGGCATCGGAAGCCGACACCGTGCTGCGCGTCACCGGCAAGGGTGGCAAGACACGGCTGGTGCCGGTGCTGCCGGTGGCGCTCAGGGCAATCGCCGAATACCGAAAACTGTGTCCCTACCATCCCGATCCCAAGGGCCTGCTGTTTCGCGGCGCCCGGGGCGGGCCGCTCAACCCGGCCATCGTCCAGCGCGACATGGCCAGGCTGCGCTCGGCGCTGAACCTGCCCGACACCGCGACGCCGCACGCGTTGCGCCATTCCTTCGCCACCCATCTGCTCGGGCGCGGCGGCGACCTGCGCACCATCCAGGAACTGCTCGGCCACGCCAGTCTGTCGACGACGCAGGTCTATACCGGCGTCGACACGGCAAGGCTGCTCGAGATCTACGAATCTGCCCATCCCCGCGCGTGACACTGTATAAGTCCAGGACAATTTCCCCACGCCGGTTAACCGTTTCGCCGCTTTTCAGTCCTAGAACCGCACCATGAAAAGCGCCCTTGCCATCGCCGACCGCGCGGCCCTTGTGTCGCTGAAGCTGCTCGTCGCGCTCAACGCCCTGTTATTCCTGTCTTTTCTCGTCGCGCTGCTGCTTGCCATGGGCAAGGCGCATGCCGAAGCCCCGGCCTGCGCCGGCGCCGATCTGCTATCGGCCCTGCAGAAGGAAGACCCCGCCGCCTATGCCAGGATCGAGACGGAAGCAGCAGCGACGCTGAACGGCAAGGGCCTGTTGTGGAAGTTGGAGAAATCAGGCGAAAAGCCGTCCTTCCTGTTCGGCACCATGCACATGACCGACCCGCGCGTGACCACTCTGCCGCCGGCAGCCAGGAAAGCCTATGACGCTGCGGGCACCATCATCATCGAGACCACCGACGTGCTCGACAAGCAGAAGATGATGGAGGCCATGCTCAAGGAACCCGAGCTGATGATGTTCACCGACAACACGACGTTGTCGTCGCTGTTGTCGCCGGAGGATGCGGCGGTGGTGAACAAAGGGCTCGATGCGCGCGGCATTCCGCCGGCGAGCGTCTCCAAGATGAAGCCGTGGCTGCTGTCGGCCATGGTCGCGCTGCCGGTCTGTGAGGTCGCCCGTCAGGCAGGCGGCGCACCGGTTCTGGACGTCAAGCTGGCGCAGGACGCCAAGGCCTTGGGCAAGCCGGTGGAAGGGTTGGAGACCGCCGCCAGCCAGCTGCACGCCATGGCCTCGCTGCCGCTTGCGTTCCACATCAAGGGGCTGGTCGAAACCCTGAAGCTCGGCGACAAGATCAACGACATCAACGAAACCATGATCGTGCTTTACCAGCGCGGCGATACCGGCACCTTCTGGCCGCTGTTACGTTCGATCTCGCCCGACGACGAGGACGCAGGTTACGCCGAATTCGACCAGACGATGATCACCGACCGCAACAAGGTCATGGCCGACCATGCCGCACCTATCCTGGCCAAGGGCAACGCCTTCATGGCCGTCGGCGCCATGCATCTTCCCGGCCCCGAAGGCCTGGTCGAGGATTTTCGCAAAGCCGGCTATACCGTCATCGCCGTCGACTGAGCGGCACCCGTCTTGAATACCGAATCAGGTAAGGCCCGGCTCTGTCCGGTGCGCAACTGATTCGCAAAGCGAAGGTGGTTGGCCCTATTTTTGGCGGAAAAGGCCAGCTAAGCTCGTTCTACCTCGTTCGTGATTGATTTTGCGGGGGAAATACAGGCCAACAAGCGGTTGCGAATCAGAATTTTCCTGCGTTCGTCAATTTGAAGGCCTAGTATGAACCCGTTCAACGGTTGCGCGTTGAGGGGTGTTGATTGATGCTTTTCATCCACGGAGGACACTTTTATGGCGAACCCTAACGATCCAGCGCCCAGGTCGGGTGGTGGCAGCGGCTGGCTGATTGCGCTGGTCGTCGTCATCCTTGCGATTGTCGCGTACTATGTTTTCGGCAGAAGCGGCGAACATCCTGCGCCCGCAGAGCCGCCGGCAGCCAGCACACCGGCGCCCGCACCTGCACCGGCTGAGCCGATGAAGCCCGCCGAACCGGCTCCCGCACCAGCCCCTGCGCCCGCACCGGCTCCTGCGCCAGCCCCGGCGCCCGCGCCCGCTCCGGCGCCGAGCCCGTAATCTGGCCAACTGATCTGGCATCTTGATTCCAGCCAAGAACGGCCCGCTGAAAAGCGGGCCGTTTTGTTTGGGTGCCTATCAGCGAGCGTCGCGATTTCTTCACCGCCCCTCTGTGCTGCCGGACATCTCTCCTCAAGGGGGAGATCGGCTGTCTCACGAACAGCGCCGGGTTAGAAACGTGAGAAACTTGAAAGCTCGCGACGCGGCGGTGAAGTCCAATCTCCCCCCTTGAGGGGGAGATGGCCGGCAGGCCACAGGGGGGTGCTGTCCCTCCAGCGTTTCCTTAAATATGGATCGGCTTGAAGAACGTCGCCAGCGCCGCTTCCTTGACCGCTTCCGACATTGTCGGATGCGCGTGGCAGGTGCGGGCGAGGTCTTCCGAGGAGCCGCCGAACTCCATCAGCACCGCCGCCTCATGGATCATCTCGCCGGCGCCGAAGCCGACAATGTGGACGCCGAGCACGCGGTCGCTGGCTTTGTCGGCGAGGATCTTCACGAAGCCGTCCGTGTGCAGCATGGCGCGCGCGCGGCCGTTGGCGGTGAACGGGAATTTGCCCATCTTGTAGTCGATGCCGGCCTTCCTCAGCTCTTCCTCTGTCTTGCCGACCGAAGCGATTTCCGGGCTGGTGTAGACGACGCTCGGAATGACGTCGTAATTCACATGGCCGGCCTGGCCGGCAATGGTCTCGGCCACCGCCACGCCTTCATCCTCGGCCTTGTGCGCCAGCATCGGCCCGGCGATGACGTCGCCAATGGCGTAGATGCCGGCCACGTTGGTCCTGAGATGCCCGTCGGTCTTGACCCGGCCGCGCTCGTCGACCTCGACGCCGGCTTCCTTCAGTCCAAGGCTGTCCGAATATGCGCGGCGTCCGGTCGAGATCAGCACCGCGTCGGCCTCGATGGTCTCGGCCGCCCCGCCCTTGACCGGTTCGAAGGTGACGGTCGCGCCCTTCTTGGCCTTGGCAACGCCGGTCACCTTGGCGCCGAGCTTGAACTCGAAACCCTGCTTCGAAAGCAGGCGTTGGAACTGCTTGGAAACCTCGCCGTCCATGCCGCCGAGGATGGTGTCGAGGAATTCAACCACGGTGACCTTGGCGCCGAGCCGCGCCCAGACCGAGCCGAGCTCCAGCCCGATGACGCCGCCGCCGACCACCACCAGATGGCCAGGCACTTTCTCCAGCGACAGCGCGCCGGTCGACGATACGATCACCTTCTCGTCGATGTCGACCTTGACGCCGGGAATGCCGGCGACATCGGAGCCCGTGGCAATAACGATATTTTTCGTCTCGATCTCCTCGACCTTGCCGTCCTCAGCCGTCACCAACACCTTGCCGGCCGCAACCACCTTCCCGGTGCCACGGAAACTATCGATCTTGTTTTTCTTGAACAGGAAGGCGACGCCATTGACGTTGGCCGAAACGGTCGCGTCCTTGTGCGCCATCATCTTCTTCAGATTGAGTTTCGGCGCCGGTATCTCGACGCCCAGCCCATCGAAGGAATGGCCGGCCTCGGCGAACATCTCCGAGGCATAAAGCAGCGCCTTGGATGGGATGCAGCCGATGTTCAGGCAGGTGCCGCCGAAAGTGGCGTTCTTCTCGACCACCGCGACCTTGAGCCCGAGCTGTGCCGCCTTGATGGCACAGACATAGCCGCCCGGTCCCGACCCGATGATAACGACATCATAAGCCATGTTCGTTTCCCTTAGCTTGGGGCTCAGCGGCCGCCGCTTACATTCAGGATTGCGCCCGTCGTGTAGGACGCTTCATCCGACAAAAGATAGAGAACGGCATGCGCGACTTCATCCGCCGTGCCGGCTCGTTTCATCGGCAGCATGTCGCGGAACCGCTCGACCCGGTCCGGCTGGCCGCCCGAAGCGTGGATCTCGGTGTCGATGATGCCCGGCCGTATCGCATTGACCCGCACGCCTTCGGTCGCGACTTCGCGCGCCAGTCCGAGCGTGAAGGTGTCGATCGCCGCCTTGGACGCGGCATAGTCGACATATTCGCCTGGCGAGCCGTGTAGCGACGCAGCCGACGAGATGTTGACGATGGCGCCGCCCTGGCCGCCATGCTTGCTCGACATGCGCCGCACCGCTTCGCGGGCGCACAGAAACGAGCCGATGACATTGATGCGCATCATGCGCTCCAGCCGCGCCAGGCTCATCTCGTCGACACGCGCCTTGACGTCGACGATTCCGGCATTGTTGACCAGGGCGTCGAGCCGGCCATAGGCGCTATCGACGGCTTCGAACACGGCGACGATGTCAGCCTCGACGCCGACATCGCCCTTGACCGCTATCGCTTCACCGCCACCGGCCTCGATCTCGGCGACCAGCGCCTGGGCCGCGGCCTCGTTTGCGGCATAGTTGACCGCGACGCGGTAGCCGGCCTTCGCCGCAAGCCGGCAAGTGGCCGCACCAATGCCGCGGCCGCCGCCGGTGACCAGAAGAACTTTCTTCGCCGCGCTCATTCCTGGCAACCTTTCAGCAAAAACACATCCCACGGCAGTTTCGAAAAACCGATGGAGCCAAAGGCGGACGACATCTGCAACGATGGACCCAGATCGGGGAAGATCAGGCTCTGCGGCGCGTCCGTGCCTTCCGCCGCCAGGAGCGCGATGTTGCCCTTGTCGTCGGCGCTGTAGACGACACCCTGCCACACCGTGCAGCCGGCAAGCTCGTCACCGGTCAATGCCGGCCTCGCTTTCGGCATCGCCATAGACAGCAAGCGCCAGCGGGCAGGCGGCATGCGCCTCGTAACCCGCTGCGAGAACAGCCAGCCCGGCCATAAATCCGATCATTGGCGAAGCGATGTTTGTCATGAATTGCTCGGGCTGCTCTCGCGGCCGTCGGCGTTTTCGAGCACCTCGAAATCGGTCATCAAGACCAGCGGCTCGCCGGCCGCATCTAGTCCCCAGAAGGAATAATAGTTCCCATCACCGAAGCCAGTGTCGAACATGGCTATATTAAGCGGATTTCCATCAACCGGATTATCCATGCGGAACTTGTCGAACGAGCATGCAACGTCAGCAAGATAGCTGTCGAGTTCCTCCTGCTCGGACATCAGCGTCAGAACCGACTTGTCCATGAACGAAGCAACATTATCATCGACAATAAATCCAGACTTCCAGGACGATGTGCCGACGTCGCGGACGAAGGCAGCCAACTCCCACCGCACCGGCAAGCCAGTGCCAAACCGCAATACCGCTGCAGCAACACGGCCTTGCGCCTCAAGCAACGTGACTGGATAGCATCCCGGCCTGACCTTACGGCTAAACACAGGCCGTTCCAGCCCGGTAATCAGTGGATCGCAAGCGATGATTTCGCCGGTCGGTAGCTCAAGCTCACCGATCGCGGTGACGATGATCTTCCGCTCCGCCATTTCGGCTTCGCTGAGAGCGAAGACACCGAGATTGCTGCTCGCCGGCGCCGAATCCCATTCAGTCGATGTGGCCGGCGGAGAGATGGCGGCGGAAGCCGCCGGCCGGGAACGCCTCAATACGCTACCCGCTACTCGACCGAGCTTGAACCCAAACCGCGCCAGCCAGCCGCTCATGACGGATCAGCTCCGATCACAAATCAAGCACCAGCCGTTCGGGATCCTCCAGGCTATCCTTGACGCGGACCAGGAAGGTCACGGCTTCCTTGCCGTCGACGATACGGTGATCGTAGCTCAGCGCCAGGTACATCATCGGCCGGATCACGATCTGGCCGCCGACCACGACCGGCCGGTCCTGGATCTTGTGCATGCCCAAAATCCCGGACTGCGGCGCATTGAGGATCGGCGTCGACATCAGCGAGCCGTAGACGCCGCCGTTGGAGATCGTGAACGTGCCGCCTTGCATGTCGGCGACCGAGAGCTTGCCGTCACGCGCGGCGATGCCCAGCCGGCCGATATCCTTCTCGATCTCGGCAATCGACATTTGGTCGGCATTGCGCACCACTGGCACGACGAGACCCTTTTCGGTGCCGACGGCAACGCCGATATGGGCATAGTTCTTGAAGATGATGTCGGTGCCGTCGATCTCGGCATTGACCGAGGGGATTTCCTTCAATGCGTGCGTAACCGCCTTGGTGAAGAAGCCCATGAAGCCGAGCTTCACGCCATGCTTCTTCTCGAAGATGTCCTTGTACTTGGTCCTGAGCGCCATCACCGCCGACATGTCGACCTCGTTGAAGGTGGTCAGCATGGCGGCGGTCGACTGCGCTTCCTTCAGCCGGCGCGCAATGGTCTGGCGCAGCTTGGTCATGCGCACGCGCTCCTCGCGCGACGCATCGTCGCCCGAAGACGGCGCACGCACAGCGACCGGAGCCGGTGCGGCCTTCGGAATTTCGGCCGGCTGCGACGGCGCGCCCTTGGAAATCGCGTCGAGCACATCGCCCTTCAGCACCTGGCCGCGCTTGCCCGACCCGGAAACCTGGTCGACCGACAGATTGTTCTCGGCGATCAGCTTCGCGGCAGCTGGCGCCGGCGGCATGGTGCGCGGCTCGACCGGCCCGGCGTCGCCGGCTATCTTGGCGGTCTCAGCCGCAGCCTGCCTGGTCGTGTGCGCTGCGTCCGGGCTCGAAGCCTGCGACACCGCTTGCGGCTTGGTCTCCTGCTTGGACGCCGGGGCGGCCGTGGCGACGCCTGCCGAGATCGAACCCAGCAACGCGCCGACGCCAACGGTCTCGCCTTCCTTGGCGGTGATCTCGCCCAGCGTGCCGGCGGCGGCAGCAGGCACCTCCACCGTCACCTTGTCGGTTTCGAGCTCGACCAGCGGCTCGTCGACGGCAATGGCATCGCCGACCTTCTTGAACCACTTGCCGATGGTCGCCTCGGTGACGGATTCGCCGAGAGTGGGAACGCGGATTTCGGTAGCCATTGTGCCTGTTCCGTTTCTTCTCTGTCTGTTCTGTGTGCCGAGTTCTGTCTTTATGTTTTACGCAATTCCGGACGGAAAACCGCTCACACTTTTCCTGGAATTGCTCTATTCGCCAAGCGCGTCTTCGAGCAGGGCGGCGAGCTGCGCCAAATGCTTCGACATCAACCCGGTCGCCGGAGATGCCGCCGCAGGACGTCCGGTGTAGCGCACCCGCTGATGCTTGGCGTCGATATGCGCCAGCACCCATTCCAGATACGGATCGATGAACGACCAGGCGCCCATGTTCTTGGGCTCTTCCTGGCACCACACCATCTCGGCATTACGGAAACGCGACAGTTCGGTGATCAGCGCCTTGGCCGGGAACGGATAGAGCTGTTCGACGCGCAAGAGATAGATGTCGTTGATGCCGCGCTTCTCGCGTTCCTCGTACAGGTCGTAATAGACCTTGCCCGAGCACAGCACGACGCGGCGGATCTTGGAATCCTTGGTGAGCTTGATCGTCTGGTTCTGCAGCAGCTGGGCATCGTCCCACAAAAGCCGGTGGAACGAGCTTTCGCCCGAAATCTCCGGCAGCGTCGACACTGCCCGCTTGTGGCGCAGCAGCGATTTCGGCGTCATCAGGATCAGCGGCTTGCGGAAGTCGCGCTTCAGCTGCCGGCGCAATATGTGGAAGTAGTTGGCCGGCGTGGTGCAGTTGGCGACTTGCATATTGTCTTCGGCGCAAAGCTGCAGAAAGCGCTCGAGCCGGGCCGAAGAATGCTCCGGACCCTGGCCTTCATAGCCATGCGGCAGCAGGCATACCAGGCCTGACATTCTGAGCCACTTGCGCTCGCCCGACGAGATGAACTGGTCGAACACCACCTGGGCGCCGTTGGCGAAATCGCCGAACTGCGCTTCCCAGAGCGTCAGCGCCTTCGGCTCGGCCAGGCTGTAGCCATATTCGAAGCCAAGCACCGCCTCTTCCGACAGCATCGAGTTGATGACTTCGTAGCCGGCCTGTGCCGCCGACAGATTGTTGAGCGGGATGTAGCGGGTCTCGTCCTTCTGGTCGTAGAGCACGGAATGGCGCTGCGAGAAGGTGCCCCGTTCTGAATCCTGGCCGGAGAGCCGGATCGGATTGCCGTCGAGCAGGATGGCGCCGAAGGCCAGCGCCTCGGCCGTCGACCAGTCGATGCCTTCGCCGGAGTCGATCGCCTGGCGGCGGTTTTCGAGGAAGCGGATGATGGTCTTGTGCGCCTCGAAACCCTTCGGCACCTCGGTCAGTTTCTTGCCGATGTCCTTCAGCACCTTGACCGGCACCGCGGTTTTCCCGCGGCGCTGTTCGTCCTGGTTGTCGGCGGTGCGCAGGCCGGACCAGGCACCGTCCAGCCAGTCGGCCTTGTTAGGCTTGTAGTGCTGGCCGACTTCCCATTCGGATTCCAGATGGGCGCGCCAGTCGGCCTTCATCTTGTCGAGTTCGGCCTGGCTGATGTGGCCCTCGGCGATCAGCCGCTCGCCATAGATCTGCACCGTCGTCTTGTGGTTGCGGATGTTGGCGTACATGATCGGCTGGGTGAAGGCTGGCTCGTCGCCCTCATTGTGGCCGAAGCGGCGATAGCAGAACATGTCCACCACCACCGGCTTGTGGAACTTCATGCGAAATTCGATCGCCACCTTGGTGGCATGCACCACCGCTTCCGGGTCGTCGCCATTGACGTGGAAGATCGGCGCCTCGATCATCTTGGCGACGTCGGACGGATAGGGCGACGAGCGCGAGAAGCGCGGATTGGTGGTGAAGCCGATCTGGTTGTTGATGATGAAATGCAGAGTGCCGGCGACGCGGTGGCCGCGCAACCCCGACAGGCCGAGGATTTCGGCAATCACACCTTGGCCGGCAAAGGCGGCATCGCCATGCAGAAGCAGCGGCAGCACCTTGGCGCGCTCTTCCAGCGGCACGATCTCCTCGCGGCTGCGGCCGAACAGATAGTCCTGCTTGGCGCGCGCCTTGCCCATCACAACCGGATCGACGATTTCCAGATGCGAGGGATTGGCGGTCAGCGACAGATGCACCTTGTTGCCGTCGAATTCGCGGTCCGACGAGGCGCCGAGATGGTACTTGACGTCGCCCGAGCCCTCGACCTCGTCAGGAGCGGCCGAGCCGCCCTTGAACTCGTGGAAGATGGCGCGGTGCGGCTTGGCCATCACCTGGGACAGCACGTTCAGCCGGCCGCGATGCGCCATGCCGAGCACGATCTCCTTCATGCCGAGCTGGCCGCCGCGCTTGATGATCTGCTCCAGCGCCGGGATCAGGCCTTCGCTACCATCGAGGCCGAAGCGCTTGGTACCCTTGTACTTGACATCGATGAACTGCTCGAAGCCTTCGGCCTCGACCAGCTTCTGCAGGATCGCTTTTTTTCCCGTAGCGGTGAAGGAAATCTCCTTGTCGGCACCCTCGATGCGCGCCTGGATCCAGGCCTTCTCCTCGGGATCGGAAATGTGCATGAACTCGACACCTAGCGTCGAGCAATAGGTGCGGGTCAGGATCTCCAGCATCTGCCGGATGGTGCCGAATTCGAGGCCGAGCACATTGTCGAGGAAGATCGGCCGGTCGTAGTCGGCTGCGGTAAAACCGTAATTTTCCGGCGACAGCTCGTTATAGTCCTCAAGCGGCTTGGCGATGCCGAGCGGGTCGAGATTGGCGTGCAGATGGCCGCGCATGCGGAAGGCGCGGATCATCATGATGGCGCGCACCGAATCGCGCGTCGCCTGATGCACGTCGGCATCCGATAGCACGACGCCATTGGTGACCGCCTTGTCCTTGACCTTCTTTTCCAGATGCTTCTCGACGATGCCCCAATTGCCGTCCAGCGCCGACACCAGTTCGCCATTGGCCTGCAGCGGCCAGGACGGCTTTGCCCAGGAAGCGCCCTTGGCGTTCTTGCGCACATCGCCGGCGTCGTCCTTCAGCCCGGCGAAGAAATCCTGCCATTCGGGGTTTACTGACTCTGGATCATCCTCATAGGAGGCATACAACGCGTCGATATAGTCGGCATTGCCGCCATACAGGAAAGAGGTGAGCGAAAATTGGTCGTTGGCCTGATCTTGTCTTGCCATTTTTGTCTGCGGAGCCTGGCTCCGTCTCCTTTTCAAAAGCGAATAGTGAGTAGCGAATAGCGAGTAGGGATTTTTTCCGGGTCGCGCCGTTACTCTCTTTTCCCTATTCGCTATTCACTACTCGCTACTCACTTAGCCTTTGATCGCCTCGACCAGGGTCGTGCCCAGACGCGCCGGCGATGGCGATACCTTGATGCCGGCCGATTCCATCGCCGCGATCTTGTCTTCCGCGCCGCCCTTGCCGCCGGAGATGACCGCGCCCGCATGGCCCATGGTGCGACCGGCCGGCGCAGTGCGCCCGGCGATGAAGCCGGCCATCGGTTTCCTGCGGCCGCGCTTGGCCTCGTCCTTGAGGAACTGCGCGGCGTCTTCCTCGGCCGAACCGCCGATCTCGCCGATCATGATGATCGACTTGGTCTCGTCGTCGGCAAGGAACATTTCGAGCATGTCGATGAACTCGGTGCCTTTTACGGGGTCGCCGCCGATACCGACGGCGGTGGTCTGGCCGAGGCCGACATTGGTGGTCTGGAACACTGCCTCATAGGTAAGCGTTCCCGAGCGCGAAACAACGCCGACCGAGCCCTTGCGGAAGATGTTGCCGGGCATGATACCGATCTTGCATTCGTCGGGGGTGAGCACGCCGGGGCAGTTCGGGCCGATCAGCCGCGAGGTCGAGCGGTCGAGCCGCGCCTTGACCCTAACCATGTCCATCACCGGAATGCCTTCGGTGATGCAGACGATCAGCGGGATCTCGGCTTCGATGGCTTCGAGGATGGCTTCGGCGGCGCCCGCCGGCGGCACATAGACCACCGAGGCATTGGCGCCGGTCTTTTCCTTGCCCTCGGCAACGGAACCGAAGATCGGCAGGTTTTCGCCCTTGGCGCCGGTCCAGGTCTCGCCACCCTTCTTGGGATGGATGCCGCCGACCATCCTGGTGCCGTGATAGGCCAAGGCCTGCTCGGTGTGGAACGTGCCGGTCTTGCCGGTCAGGCCCTGAACCAGCACCTTGGTGTTCTTGTCGATGAGAATGGACATCGGAGCCCTTTTCTAAAAACCGTTGATCGAGGAAGGCGAAACGCGCCGGTAGACGCCGCTCACCATGTCTTGCCAGCTGTCGCTGCCGGCAGGTTTGAAATGCAGTCGCATCCGGTAGGCATCGGGAGTGTCGAAAATATACGTCACGCGCGCTGAGCCGCGCGGCGATGACCGCTCCAGAATCAGTTCTGCGCCGTTCCATGCACCTGTGGCCGGCAAGGCCGGCATAAAACCCATGGAATCGAACTGGTGCATCGTGAAGAGCCTGTTTGGCTGGTCGAAGCCGAACACGCTGTGCGAGCCGAACGAGACCGTGCCGTCGCGGCGCTGGCGATAGCGCTGCACCACGAACAGGCCGCCGAACTGTGGCTCCGCCAGCACTTCCGACGTCGCCGGTCCACCATCGGCCCATTGTGTTTCCGCCACCTCTTCCTCGCCGCGCCACGCGCCGACCAGCGCCTGCAGGCGTTGGTGATCGGCCGAGAGCGAGGAGAAGGCGTTCATGGTCAGAGCCGCTTCAGGTCGGAGACGGTGAGGTCGCTCTTGGCGTTGCCGGTGTTGAGCGTCGTTGCCGGCTCGAACATCAGCACCACCGGCTCGGCGGTCAGCGACCGCGGCCGATGCTCGACGCCCTTCGGCACGACGATGAAATCACCCTCGCCGAGTTCGACCGGACCGTCACGGAAATCGATGGCGATCTTGCCCCGCAGGACGAGGAAGGCTTCGTCCTCATGCTCATGCGCGTGCCAGTCGAAGGTCTCGCCGAACTTGGCGACCTTCGCCTGGCTGTCATTGACGTCGCCGGCGATATGCGGATCGAAGACCTTGGTGATCGTTCGATCCGCCGCCTCGACCAGGTTTATCTTGCGCGGAGGCATTCGCCTTCAGCCCTTCACCGCCGCCACGATCTTCTTGGCTGCGTCGTCGAGATCGTCGGCCGACACGACGTTGAGGCCGCTGTCGTTGATGATCTTCTTGCCGAGTTCGGCGTTTGTGCCTTCGAGGCGCACCACCAACGGCACTTCCAGGCCGACTTCCTTGACCGCGGCAATCACGCCCTCGGCGATGATGTCGCACTTCATGATGCCGCCGAAGATGTTGATCAAAATGCCTTTGACCGCCGGATCCCGGGTGATGATCTTGAACGCCGCCGTCACCTTCTCCTTCGACGCGCCACCGCCGACATCGAGGAAGTTGGCGGGTTCGGCGCCGTAGAGCTTGATGATGTCCATCGTCGCCATGGCAAGGCCGGCGCCGTTGACCATGCAGCCGATATTGCCGTCGAGCGCGACATAGGCGAGGTCGTATTTCGACGCCTCGATCTCCTTCTCGTCCTCTTCGGTGGTGTCGCGCAATTCCATCAGTTCGGGGTGGCGAAACAGCGCGTTGTTGTCGAACGACACCTTGGCGTCCAGCACGCGCAGGCGGCCGTTTTTCATCACGATCAGCGGGTTGACCTCGAGCAGGCTCATGTCCTTCTCGACAAAGGCCTTGTAGAGGATCGGGAACAGCGTGCCGGCATCCTTGGCGGCATCGCCGGTGAGGCCCAGCGCTTCCACCAATATGTCGACGTCGATGGTCGTCACGCCGGCCAGCGGGTCGATGGCGCGGGTGATGATCTTTTCCGGCGTGTCGTGGGCGACGCCTTCAATGTCCATGCCGCCCTCGGTCGAGACGACGAAAGCGATGCGGCCGACCGAGCGGTCGACCAGGATCGACAGATAAAGCTCGCGATCGATGTCGGCGCCGTCCTCGATATAAAGGCGGTTGACCTGCTTGCCGGCCGGGCCGGTCTGCTTGGTGACCAGCGTGTGGCCGAGCATCTCATTGGCGTTGGCGACGACGTCGGCCACCGACTTCGCCAGCCGCACGCCCCCCTTGGCGTCGGGCGACAGTTCCTTGAACTTGCCCTTGCCGCGGCCGCCGGCATGGATCTGGCTCTTCACCACATAGAGCGGACCGGGCAGCGCTTGTGCCGCGGCTTCCGCCTCGCTTGCCTTGAACACCGGCACGCCCTCGGCCACCGGCGCGCCAAAGCTCTTCAGCAGCGCCTTGCCCTGATATTCATGGATGTTCATCTGGATGGTCTCCGGATCGGCTGCTTGGGGGGATCACTTCGAGGCGAGGTGCGGGGCGATCTTGACGCAGGCCTCGGTCAGGCCCTGCACCGTCGCCACCGAGGCGTCGAACATCTTCTGCTCGGCCTTGTTGAGGTCGATCTCGATGATGCGCTCGACGCCGCCGGCGCCGATCACAACGGGAACGCCGACATAGGTGCCCTTGACCCCATACTGGCCCGAGAGATGCGCCGCGCAAGGCAGCACGCGCTTCTTGTCCTTGAGGTAGGATTCGGCCATCGAGATCGCCGAGGCGGCTGGCGCGTAGAAGGCCGAGCCGGTCTTCAAGAGGCCAACGATCTCGGCGCCGCCGTCACGGGTGCGCTGGACGATCTGGTCGAGCTTTTCCTTCGAGGTCCAGCCCATCTTGATGAGGTCCGGCAGCGGAATGCCCGACACCGTGGAATAGCGGATCATCGGCACCATGGAATCGCCGTGGCCGCCGAGCACGAAGGCGGTAACGTCCTCGACCGAGACCTTGAATTCCTCGGCTAGGAAATAGCGGAAGCGCGCGCTGTCGAGCACGCCGGCCATGCCGACGACATGGGTCTTGGGCAGGCCGGAAAACTTCTGGAGCGCCCAGACCATGGCGTCGAGCGGGTTGGTGATGCAGATGACGAAGGCCTTGGGTGCATATTTCTTCAGCCCGGCGCCGACCTGTTCCATGACCTTGAGGTTGATGCCCAGCAGATCGTCGCGGCTCATGCCTGGCTTGCGCGGCACGCCCGCGGTGACGATGCAAACGTCGGCGCCCTCGATGCCGGCATAATCATTGACGCCGGTCAGCCGGGAATCAAAACCGTCGACCGGCGACGACTGCGCGATATCGAGCCCCTTGCCTTGCGGGATGCCCTCGGCAATATCGAACAGCACCACGTCGCCGAGGTCCTTGAGGCCGATCATGTGAGCGAGCGTGCCGCCGATCATGCCGGAGCCGATGAGCGCTATCTTGTTGCGTGCCATGTGAGGAAATTTTCCCTTTGTCTGTGACGACGCCCAAATCCCTGGCGATCTGTTGACGGCGTCGAGGAAGAGGCCGGAATGCTATGGTCTCAGCGAGATTTCGCCGCATCCAGTAGCCCCGGTGGAAAATATATTCAATCGATTATTTTCGAGTGAATGATTTCAATCGGTTAGAAACATTGGGATTTACGTAAACGTCAAAGTTTGTAGGCCAGCTTGGGAGATTTTACACAATGAGCGTGGAAATCAGAAGACTATATCCAGGCGATGACGCCCTTGTGAAGCGCATCGCCGAGGACGTGTTCGACGAGCCGGTCCGGGCAGACAGGCTTGCTGCCTACCTCGCCTCATCATCAGGTCATCTCATGATCGTGGCATTGGCCGACGGCGTCGTCGACCAATGCCCCACAATCATCCACCGCCATCCCGACAAGGTCAACGGACTCTACATCGACGAAGTCGGCGTCTCACCCGCCTACCAGCGCCAAGGCATCGCGCGAAAAATGCTCGACGCGATGTTCGCGCTCGGCCGCGAGCAAAGGTTGCGGCGAAGCCTGTGTTGGAACCGAGCCGGACAATGTTCCATCGCGCGGGCTTTATGAAAAACGCAGGGAGGAGCATGGGCAGGCGGAGGCGTTTGTAATGTATGCGTATGACCTTTAGGCGTCGGCGGGACAGCGCCCCCCTCTGCCTTGCCAGGCATCTCCCCCACGAGGGGGGAGATCGGACGTCACGCGACCTTTCGCCAATCTCCAATGGCCGCAGGAATGAGCGGAGCGCCGAAACCGCCAATCTCCCCCCGTGTGGGGGAGATGTCCGGCAGGACAGAGGGGGGCGCGAAGGATCACTACATAATGACCTCTTCGAACCCTCAGACCTGCACTTCCGCCTTCGCCTTTTGCCGTTCCGCCCAGTCCTCCAGCCAATCCCGGCTCTGCATTTCGATCAGCCGCGAGGCCGTGCGCTCGAATTCGAACACCTCGTTGCCGCGCCTGGCCGTATAGAGCTCAGGGGGCGAGGCATCGGCGCTTACCACCAGCCGCGTGTGATGATCGTAGAGCGTGTCTATCAGGAGGATGAAGCGCTTGGCCTCGTTGCGCTTGCCTTCGCCCAGCACCGGCACGTGATCGATGAAGACGGTCGAGAAGCGGCCGGCAATGGCCAGGAAATCGCGTGCGCCGAGCGGCTTTTCGCAGAGGTCGGCGAAGGAAAACCGCGCTGCATCCCCGGCGGCAGCCGGTATCCTCACTTGCCGCCCCTTGAGCGTCAGCGAGGTCTCGGCCGTCAGCGCTCCACGCGTCATCGCCTGCCAGGCCTCGTCGAGCACACGGTCGGCTTCGGCATCCGCCGGGGTGACATAAACCGGCGTGCGGGCGAGCTTTTCCAGCCTGTAGTCCTTGTCGGCATCAAGCGTCAGCACATGGGCGTGGCGCTCGAGAATGCTGATGAAGGGCAGGAAGAGCTGGCGGTTCAGCCCGTCGCGATAAAGGTCCTGCGGCGCGACATTCGAGGTGGCGACCAGAACCACGCCATTGGCGAACAGCGCCGAAAACAGCCGCGACAGGACCATCGCATCGGCAATGTCGGTGACCGAAAACTCATCGAAGCACAGCACCCAGGCCTGTTCGGCAAGCTGAAGCGCGACCGGCGGGATCGGGTCGTCCTCCTTGACGTCGCCGTTCTTGCGCGCCTGCCGGTGCTTCTGGATGCGGTCCTGCACATCGGCCATGAAGTCGTTGAAATGAACGCGGCGCTTGCGCCTGACCGGCAACAGCTCGAAGAACATATCCATCAGCATGGTCTTGCCGCGACCGACGCCGCCATGAATGTAGAGGCCCTTGACGACCTCGCGCGTCTCGCGCTTGCGGGCAAACAGCCAGCCGAGCGCGCTCGACTTGTGCGCCAGCCGCTTGACCGAGATCTCGTCGGTCAGCCGGTCGAGCGCGGCGGCGATGCGCTCCTGCGCAGGATCGCGCTCGATGGCGCCGGTTGCGACCAGATGGTCGTAGCGCTGCCTGACGGTCGCATGGGTCTGGAGGCCGTCACGCAGATGCATCGGTCACGTCGCTTACTTTGAGCGGATTGCTCCAGGAAAGATCAGGGTGTGTTGAGGTTCAGGTCAGGCCGAGCCGAGAATGGTGGCTCCTGAGAACCGGAGCGGAGCGTACTTAAGTACGCACCTGAAGCGCAGGAAGCCGCCGTTCGCAGGCCGGCCTCACCTGAATATCAGCATACCCTGCCTACCTTGTAAGCGATATCGGCAAGCCGTTGGTAGTCTGGCCGTCGAATTTCGAACCGCCCGAGGAATAGAGCCGCGCCAGCGTGCCGCCACTCTCGTCATAGAGCGTCAGCTGCTTGCCGGCGACGTTCCACGATTTGATGCCGTCGATGGGCGGCGGGCAATGCAGCGGCCCGGCGCGGAAGCCGGCGCCGAATTTGGTCTGCGGCGTCGCCACCTTGCAGCTCTGTCCGGACACGCTGGCGTTCCAGACGCCGGCAACGCTCGCAGCGGTAAGGTCGGAGGCTCCGGCCGGCGCCGATCCGTCCGGCGGCAGCGAGGCGACCTGCGCGCCTGCCGGCGCGGTCGGGAATTGCGATGGGTCGGTGGTGCCCGGCGCTGCCGGGGGCGGCAGTTGGCTTCCGCTCACCGTGCCGGCGGGCGCGGGCTGCAGCGGGGCGGGCTGCTGGTCATCCATCGATGAAAAACGCGAGGTCGAACAGCCGCTCGCAACGAGCGCTGCCAGCGATACGGCCATCAGCCCGCTTCTCGAAAAAATCATTCAAACCTCCGTCGGATCCGGCTGGGGGGAAGCCGTCCGCACAATCTCACCCCTCACCAAGATGGAGAAGGTGGCGAAATTTCAACCCGATATGGTTAAAATAGGGTTTGCACCACGAATTGTTGTAAATTTGTCGCAAAATGGCTGGCGGACAAAAGGCATGTCTTCGCTCTAGCGCGGTTCCAACCGGTACATTGGTTGCGAAAGCGGCACCGGAGCCCGCAGCAGGTCGGCGCATCGGCGGTCGAGCGCAACTGCCGGCGCAAAACTGATTGAAGCGCTTGAGGCGCAAGGCCTGGCGCGTGAGCGGTTTCGCGCCTTGCGTCCGGGCGAGGTTTGGGACGTTCCCGAGATCGAGCGCGGCTGGAGTCTGCATTTGGCCGTTTACGGCACTGCCATTTTAGCCGATGGTCTATCGCAATAGGGGGAACAGATGAAATCAATCTTGGCAGTTTTGATCGCGCTGGTAATTTCGACGCCGGCCGCTTTCGCGGGTGAAATCACCGATCGCGCCGCTGAAGCCGAAAAGGCACTGCAGGCGGGTGATGGCGCCGGCGCGCTGGACAAATTCCGCAGCGCCGAGGACGCTCTGTGGCAAGCGATGCCGCTTGGCGTGCAAAATGTGAAGCATATCCTGTCGGCCAGCGGGTTCGGCGCCTACGCCGAGCGCCCGAACCATGTCTACAAGCCGGGCGAAGAGATTGTGCTTTATATGGAGCCGGTCGGTTACGGCTACGGCTCGGATGGGCTCGGCAACAACCAGATCGCGCTTTACGTTGACCTTACCGTGCTTTCCCAGTCGGGCGAGAAGCTGGGAACCGTCGAAAAGCTTGGTCGGGTCCAGCTCGCCTCGCGCTCGCATAACCGAGAGATGTTCTTCAAATTAAACGTCTCCCTGGATGGCGTTCCCCCCGGCAAATACCGCGCGGATTTCCTCATGCACGACGAGAACTCGCCAAAGACGGCGCCTTTCACGACCGACTTCGAGATTGCCGAATAGCGCGCCCAGTCGGAAAGAGCCTCGCGGCAACGGAACCAGAGCGCCGCAGATGCGTTCTTAAGCCGGCTGCAGGCCAGTCAATTTGCGAGGCATTGTCCATGATCAAATGGATCATCATTCTTCTGATCGTTGCTGCCGCCGCCAGCCTGCTCGGCATGCCGGCGCTGGCCGGTGCCGCCGCCACCGGCGCGCGCCTGCTGATCGGCATCGTTCTCGTCATCTTCCTGCTGATCGTACTCGGCGTTTTCGCGGTAACCTAGACGCAGCCCACACTGGTAATTCCCGCCCGTTTCCGCCATATAGCGGCGAAACGTACAGGAATTACCTCAGATCATGGCAGGCACTGCCCCCTTCGCCAAGATGAACGGCATCGGCAACGAAATCATCGTCGCCGACATGCGTGGCCGTGCCGATAGGGTCACGGCGGCGTCGGCTGTCTCGCTGAACGCCGATGCGGCGACCAGGTTCGACCAGATCATGGCGATCCACGATTCGCGCACGCCGGGCACCGCCTTTTACATCGACATCTTGAATTCCGACGGCTCGGGCGCGCAGGCCTGCGGCAACGGCATGCGCTGTGTCGTCCAGGCGCTGGCTGCCGAAACCGGCCAGAAGACTTTCACCTTCGAGACCCGCGCCGGC
Source organism: Mesorhizobium sp. M0062 (assembly GCF_040323125.1). Classification (NCBI taxonomy): domain Bacteria; kingdom Pseudomonadati; phylum Pseudomonadota; class Alphaproteobacteria; order Hyphomicrobiales; family Phyllobacteriaceae; genus Mesorhizobium; species Mesorhizobium sp. M0062. The sequence goes on along the minus strand of NZ_JAMYUO010000031.1, from coordinate 43,253 downwards.
ATCCTCAACGCCGTCGAACATGCCGACGGCACCATCTCGGTCGACATGGGCACGCCGCGCTTTGGCTGGCAGGACATTCCGCTGGCCGAGGAATTCCGCGACACCCGCATGATCGAGTTGCAGATCGGCCCCATCGACGCGCCGGTGCTGCATTCGCCTTCGGCTCTCTCGATGGGCAACCCGCACGCCATCTTCTGGGTCGACAACGATGTCTGGTCCTACGAACTCGAGCGTTTCGGCCCGCTGCTCGAAAACCATCCGATCTTCCCCGAGCGCGCCAACATCACCATCGCCCAGGTAACGTCGCCGGAGACGATGATCATCCGCACCTGGGAGCGCGGCGCCGGCCTGACTAAGGCCTGCGGCTCGGCCGCTTGCGCTTCCGTCGTCGCCGCTGCCCGCACCCGGCGCACCGGCCGCAGCGTTACGCTGATGACGCCCGGCGGCGGCTCGCTGCATGTGGAATGGCGCGACGACGACCACGTCATCCTGACCGGCGCCGCCGAATGGGAATTTTCCGGCAGTTTCGATCCGTCGACCGGCAGCTGGGCCCGCGACACCGAAAGCGCGGCCTGATGTCTGCACTTGCCGATACCAAGGGCCTCAACTCCCAAGGCATAGACGTCGTCACCTTCGGCTGCCGTCTCAACACCTATGAATCCGAGGTGATGCGGCGCGAGGCCGAAAGTGCCGGCCTCGGCGCGCTCAAAGGCGGCGCCATCATCTTCAACACCTGCGCCGTCACCGCCGAAGCGGTGCGCCAGGCCAAGCAGTCGATCAGAAAGGCCCGCCGCGAAAATCCGGCGGCGCGCATCATCGTCACCGGCTGCGCCGCGCAAACCGAACCGCAGAATTTTGCCGCCATGGACGAGGTCGACCTCGTGCTTGGCAACGAAGAGAAGCTGAAGGCCAACTCCTACCGCGCGCTGCCGGATTTCGGCGTCAACGACACCGAGAAGGCGCGCGTCAACGACATTTTCTCGGTGCGCGAGACCGCCGGTCATATGGTGGACGCCATCGAGGGCCGGGCGCGCGCTTTCGTGCAGGTGCAGAATGGCTGCGACCACCGCTGCACCTTCTGCATCATCCCCTACGGCCGCGGCAATTCGCGCTCGGTGCCGATGGGCGCGGTTGTCGAGCAGGTCAAGCGTCTCGCCGGCAACGGCTATGCCGAGATCGTGCTGACCGGCGTCGACATGACCTCTTTCGGCGCCGACCTGCCGGGCGCGCCGAAGCTGGGAAAGCTGGTGAAGACCATCCTGAAGCAGGTGCCTGATGTGAAGCGGCTGCGGCTGTCCTCCATCGATTCGATCGAGGCGGATGATGATCTGCTCGACGCCATCGCCACCGAACCCAGGCTGATGCCGCATCTGCATCTGTCGCTGCAATCAGGTGACGACATGATCCTGAAGCGCATGAAGCGCAGGCATTTGCGCGACCAGTCGATCCGCTTCTGCGAAGATGTGCGCAAATTGCGCCCGGCAATCGTCTTCGGCGCCGACATCATCGCCGGCTTCCCGACCGAGACCGAGGAAATGTTTCAGAATTCGATAAAGATCGTCGAGGAATGTGGGCTGACGCACCTGCATGTCTTCCCGTTTTCGCCGCGCGAAGGCACGCCCGCCGCGCGCATGCCGCAGGTCCGCCGCGAACTGGCCAAGCAGCGCGCGGCCCAGCTGCGCGCCGCTGGTGAGACTGCGTATCGCCGCCATCTGTCGTCGCTTCCCGGAACGCGCCAAACGATCCTTATCGAGCGCGACGGCCTCGGCCGCACCGAAGGGTTCACGCTTGCCGCGCTCGGCACAGGCGCGCCGGGCGAGATCGTCGAGGCAGACATCACCGGCCATGATGGGGCGCACCTGATAGCCTCGCCCCTCACTGCCCGCGCCGCCTGAGACGATTGAAGCATGGCCGGTTTTTTCAAGAACATATTTTCGTTCGGCAAGAAGGAAGTCGTCGAGGAGCGCATCGACGAAACCGCTCCCCTGCCGCCGATCAAATGGGATGCGCTTGAGGCGCTGAAGCCGGCGGCCGAGCAGGTCGGTCCGGCGTTCTTGAAGCGCGAGAAGCCCGAGCCGCCGACGCCCCACCCTCCCCTCGATGGGGAGGGTCGCCACGAAGTGGCGGGGAGGGGTGAGAGCGCCGACGCCGGCGCGCCTCCCCCCCCCCCCCCCCCGGCCCGTGGGACCTCCCCCATCGAGGGGGAGGTAAAGCCTGCGCCGCAGTCGGCGCCAGAAGAACCGAAGCCCGAACCCGCGCCGACCATCCCGCCCGCGCCGGAACCGGTCGTCCCATCCGAGCCGGAACCGTTGCCGGAGCCCGCGCCGGTAGAAGAACCGCAGCCTGAGCCGGAGACACCCGAGCCGCCTGCACCGGAAGAAGTTCCTGCGCCGCCAGCCGTTCCGGAGCCGGCTCCCGAGCCGCAGCCCCAAGAAGTGCCGCCGGTGCCGGCCGAGCCGGAGATCGAACCATCGCGTCCGGAACCGCAGCTGGAGCCCGCTCCCGTCGAAGTGCCGACGCCTGCCGAGACTCCAGCAGAACCGGCCGCCCCGATCGAAGTGCCGCAATCGTCCGCGCCTCCCGCACAGCCTACCTCAGAGGTCAGCGCCGCCCCTCATCCGCCTGCCGGCACCTTCTCCCCGTATAGCCACGGGGAGAAGGACGAGGCGCCCCACCCTCCCCTCGATGGGGAGGGTCGACGCGAAGCGGCGGGGTGGGGTGATGGCGCCGACGCCAGCGCAAATCATCCCCACCCCCAAGCTTCGCTTGGGACCTCCCCCATCAAGGGGGAGGTAAAGCGCACGTCGGTTGAAGCTGTACCCGCGCCGGTCGAAGCCAAGACCATCGTTGCCGAGCTAGCGCCCGCGCCGGCCCCGCAACCTTCGCCACAGTCAAAACCAGCTCCCGGCAAAGTCACCGTCACCAAAAAGGTCGAGCAGAAAGCCGAGCCGCAAAAGGCGCCCGAACCGGCGCCGCGACGCTCCTGGTTCCAGCGCATGCGCGACGGGCTTGCCCGCTCCTCGAAAGAACTCACCGGCAACATTGCCGGCGTCTTCACCAAGCGAAAGCTCGACGAAGAGACGCTACAGGACCTCGAAGACGTGCTGATCCGCGCCGATCTCGGCATGGAAACAGCCTTGCGCGTCACCGATGCGCTCGCCGCCAGCCGCTATGGCAAGGATGTCTCCGACGGGGATGTCCGCACCATCATGGCGGCCGAGGTGGAGAAGGTGCTAGCCCATGTCGCCATGCCGCTGGAGCTCGACCTCTCGCACAAGCCGCATGTCATTCTGGTGGTCGGCGTCAACGGCACCGGCAAGACCACGACCATCGGCAAGCTCGCCGCCAAACTGACCGATGGTGGCCTGTCGGTGATGCTGGCCGCCGGCGATACCTTTCGCGCTGCAGCCATCGAGCAGCTGAAGATCTGGGGCGAGAGGACGAAGTCTCCGGTCATCGCCTCGAAGATCGGCGCGGATGCCGCCGGCCTCGCCTACGACGCTTTCGAACGCGCCAAGGAGGCCGGCTCCGACGTACTGATCATCGACACCGCCGGCCGGCTGCAAAACAAGACCGAACTGATGGCGGAGCTGGAAAAGATCGTGCGCGTGCTGGGCAAGCTCGATCCGGAAGCGCCGCATACCGTGCTGCAGACGGTCGACGCCACCACCGGCCAGAATGCGCTCAATCAGGTCGAGATCTTCCGCAATGTCGCCGGCGTCAACGGCCTGGTGATGACCAAGCTGGACGGCACGGCGCGCGGCGGTATTCTGGTCGCGATCGCGGCAAAGCACAAACTGCCGGTCTACTTCATCGGCGTCGGCGAACAGGTCGACGACCTCGAACCTTTCTCAGCCAGCGAATTCGCCAGGGCGATCGCGGGCGTAGCGTAAAAAGCACGATCCCGAAGAGCTGCAGGCTTTTTTGGACAAGATCATGCGTCAGAAGGAAGTCATGAACCCTCCCATCCTCGAACGCGACCCGTCCGACCCGCGAAAGAAGAAAGAAAGCGTCAATCCGCTGCTCAAGCTGGTGCTGGAACTCGGGCCGCTGATGGTGTTCTTCTTCGCCAATGCACGCGGCGCCTGGCTGGTGCAGAAATTTCCTGTCCTGGCCGAATTCGGCGGGCCGATCTTCGTCGCCACCGGCCTGTTCATGGCGGCGACCGCGATCGCGCTGATCGCCTCCTGGCTGCTGCTGCGCACCTTGCCGATCATGCCGATGGTCTCGGGCGTCGTCGTCTTCATCTTCGGCGCGCTGACGCTCTATCTGCAGGACGACGTGTTCATCAAAATGAAGCCGACCATCGTCAACACCCTGTTCGGCGGCGTGCTGCTCGGCGGTCTGTATTTCGGCCGATCGCTGCTCGGCTATGTCTTCGATTCGGCCTTTCGCCTCGATGCCGAAGGCTGGCGCAAGCTGACTTTCCGCTGGGGCCTGTTCTTCCTGTTCCTGGCTCTTGCCAATGAAGTGGTGTGGCGGAATTTTTCCACCGACTTCTGGGTTACCTTCAAGGTCTGGGGCATCATGCCGATCACCCTGTTGTTCACCTTCAGCCAGATGCCGCTGATCCTGCACCATTCGATCGAGGATAAGGCCGAGAAGGTGGAAGAAGCCGGCAAGTAGAGCAATTCCAGGAAAAGTGTGAAGCGGTTTTCCGTCCGGAATTGCGTCCGAATAAACGGAGACGGCCATGGAATTCGTCACCACGCGCGACGAACTGAGGACGATCTACAAGACCCCGCGGCCGACCGACGCCTCAATGCGCAAGGAACTCCGGGCGCTCGACGGCCACTGCCGCTCCTTCATCGGCAAGAGCCCCTTCGTGCTGATTGGTTCTTCCGACGGCGCCGGAAATTCCGACGTGACGCCGAAAGGCGACAGGCCGGGCTTCGCCCTTGTCCTAGACGACACGACCATCGCCATTCCCGACCGGCCCGGCAACAACCGGCTGGACACGCTGGAAAACATCCTGCTCAACCCTTCGGTCGGGCTGCTTTTTCTCATCCCCGGCATGAACGAGACGCTGCGCATCAATGGCGACGCCCGCATAACCGTCGATGCCGGTTTGCGCGAGCGCCTCACCGTCGACGGCAAGCAACCGCAAAGCGTCGTCGTGGTGAGCGTCAAGGCCGCTTACATGCACTGCGCCAAGGCCTTCATGCGCTCCGAATTGTGGAAGCCGGACAGCTGGCACGACCGCGCGACATTGCCGACGCTCGGTCAGATCCTGTCCGATCAGATGGCGCATGCCGAAACTGCCGACGATTTCGACCGCTCGCTGGACGAAGCCTACAGCAAGACCCTGTGGTAGATTTCGGGTACGATTCGCCATTGCGGTCCTTGCCGGTTTCCCTAGCCCTGTTTCCCCGTGATCGAACTCCTCGCCATCTCCGGCAGCCTGCGCGCCGCCTCGACCAATTCGGCGCTGCTGGCGGCGCTGTCCGCGAACGCGCCTTCGGATTGCCGCGTAACTGTCTATGACGGGCTCGGCCTGCTGCCGATCTTCAACCCGGATGACGAAGGCGAGCGCACACCGGCCGAGGCCATGCGGCTGATCGAGGCCGTCACCAGCGCCGACGGCATCATCGTCTCCTGCCCCGAATATGCCCATGGCGTGCCCGGCGGCATGAAAAACGCGCTCGACTGGCTGGTCTCGCGCGACGCCGCAGTCGGCAAGCCCGCCATGCTGGCCCACGCCTCCGCGCGCTCGCTCTACGCCCGCGCAGCGCTTGCGGAGATCATGCGGACGATGTCGTTCGCGCTTTGTGAGAATGCGGTTCTGGAGATTGCCTTGCTCGGCAAGAAACCGCCGGAGATAGAAGCGATCCTGGGAGAGGACGAGAACCTGCGGGCCATGCGCGAAGCGGTGCAGGTTTTCGCGAGTTTTATACGCGCAAACGTTGCCTCGTCATCCTAGGGCGGAGCAAGGAGCGAAGCGACGCGGCGCAGACCCTAGGATGACGAACGAAAGGGTGCGGCGCACCCCAACGTGCCGCTGTGCTACCCCTTCCGCAACGTCTCGACATCGGTCACACCGACATACCAGTCGCGCGCGTTGACCTCTTCGAACACCACCCAGACGTCGTCATTGCTAAGCCCGGTGGCGTCCATGATCGCCGCCGTGACCTTTTTGGCAATGTCGGCCTTCTTGCCAGCGGGATCAGCGGCGATCACTTCCTTGACGATGCGGATGTTGACGAATGGCATGACGCCTCCCCTTGAATTGTGTCTGATACCGCCGCCGCTGGGCGGCTTCGAAATCCGCTCCGGCGAACCGCTTGGCGGTGGTTCCGCGGCCGCAGCGCTACAGGCGCCGCCGGCAGGCGCAGAAACGCCATCAAGGGCCGCCAGAGAAGCGTTTCCAGCAGCCTCAATACGTCTTCGCCCCGTTCACCATCAGCCGCACCATGTAGAGCGACGTGGTGCCGGCGATGTAGAGGCAGTTCAGCTTGTTGCCGCCGAACACGCAATTGGCGGTCACTTCCGGCACCTTGACCTTGCCGATCAGCGTGCCGTCGGGATCGTAGCAATGGATGCCGTCGGCGGCACTGGTCCAGATGCGGCCGGCCTCGTCGAGCCGGAAGCCGTCGAATAGACCGGCCGTGCAGTCAGCGAACACCTTCCCGCCCGAGACCTTCTTGCCGTGCTTGCCGACGTTGAAGACCCGCATATGCGCGGGGTTCTGCGCGCCATGGGTGCGGCCGGTGTCGACGACATAGAGCTGGCTTTCATCCAGTGAAAAGGCAAGCCCGTTCGGCCGGACCATGTCGGTGATGACGGCCTCGACCTCGCCCGTATCCGGATCGACCCGGTAGACATTGCAAGCGCCGATCTCGCTTTCGGCCTTGTCGCCCTCATAGTCGGTGTCGATGCCGTAGCTCGGATCGGTGAACCAGATCGAGCCGTCGGATTTCACGACCGCGTCATTGGGCGAATTCAGCCGCTTGCCTTTCCATTCGGCCGCGATGGTGGTGACGGAACCGTCATGCTCGGTGCGGCTGACGCGGCGGCCGGAATGCTCGCACGTCACCAGTCGGCCCTGGCGGTCGACGGTGTTGCCGTTGGAATTGCCGGAGGGCTGACGGAAGACGCTGACATTGCCGTCGGTCTCGTCATAGCGCAGCATGCGGTTGTTGGGGATGTCGGACCAGACGACATAGCGGCCGGCGGCGAACCAGGCCGGCCCTTCCGCCCACTGACATCCGGTAAACAGCTTTTCCACCTGGGCGTTGCCGTTGAACAGCCGCGCGAAACGCGAATCCAGAATTTCGTAATAGTCTGCGGTCGCCATGCATTTCCTCCGGGCATCACGTGACGCGCGGATCAAGCCAGCCTGCGGGCGCGATGGCAAGGTGGCGCAGGCGCAATTTGTAAGACAAAAGGTGCCCGGCCGGCATGGCCCGCCAGCCTGTCCGGCCGTTTATGGTGCTGGAGCGCTGTATTAACCCGCTATGCGCCCTGTGCAATGGTGCATTGCAACATCTTCTTTTTGCATCGCACCATTCCTATGTCATGGTGCGAACGACCAAGGGAGGAACAAATTCACCGCTGATATGCGGCACGAAAGGACCCTTGCTATGGCTTTTGACAACCTCTTCTCCCGCGCGCGCACCTCGATGGCCAAGCGCCGCCACTATAACCGCCTCGTCGCGGAAATCGAAAACCTGACGAGCCGCGATCTGGCCGACCTGCGCGCCGACCGCTCGGAAATGCTCTACCAGGTCCACAGGCAGATCTACGGCTGAGCATTTCAGACCTCAGCGGGGCACCGCCCCCTCACCCGGATTGCCAAACCGAATTGCATGAGCAATTCGGGCAATCCGACCTCTCCCCCCGGGGAGAGGAGCTAGCCTGTGCCGATGCTTCCCTCTTCTCCCCCACGGGGAGGAGGGGGCGCGTAGCGGCCCGATGAGGGGGCATGGCGCCAACGTCAGCTCGGTGCCGCGAGCGCCTTTTCAATCTGCGGCAACAGAACATCCCTCGCCGACTCCCCTGTCAGCGGCCCGACATGCTTGTAGGCAATCTTGCCGTCCTTGCCGATGACGAAGGTTTCCGGCACGCCGTAGACGCCCCAGTCGATGGCCGTGCGGCCGGCCTCGTCGACACCTATCGCCTGGAACGGATTGCCGAGATCACCAAGGAACCGGCGCGCGTTTTGCGCTTGGTCCTTGTAGTTTAGCGCGGCCATGACGAAGCGCTTGTCCTGCGACAGCTGCAAGAGCACCGGATGCTCTTCCCGGCACGGCGCGCACCACGATGCAAAGACGTTGACCAGCGTTACCTTGCCGGCGAAGGCTTTCGAATCCAGCCCGGGCAGGTTTGACCCTTCCAGCGCCGGCAGGTTGGTCTGCGGCGCCGGCAGGCCGATCAGCGCCGACGGCACTGCCGCCTCATCGCGTCCCGACAAAAGCTGCGACAGGAACAATCCGGCGAGGCCGAGAAAAACCAGCAGCGGCAACAGCACGATCAGGCGGCGGCGCGGCGACGCCGTCGTTTCGCTTTCCGTGCTCATGGCTTGCTGGCCCCAGTGCTGGCCCCAGTACCGGCTTTGTCCGAGCGACGCCGCACGCCGGCCGCTTCGAGGTCTGCCAGTTCGCGCTTGCGGGTCCGCTGGTCGAGCAGGATCCAGCCGATCAGCCCGGCCAGCACGATCACCGTGATGCCATAGGCGGCCGCGACATAGAGTGCGTGTGCACTCATGCGCTTCGCTCCCCTTCCACCGTCACTTCGTCGTGCTCGATCATGGCCTTCCCATGGCTTTGCGGCTTTCTTAGCTTTGCGGCTGGGGCTTCGCAATTGATCGTCGCGCCGCAGCGGTCATATCAATCCGTTCCATGCCGCAGCGCCAGTGCTGCCGCCACCGGACCCAGCACGGCAAGAAACAGCGTCAGCGCGGCAAGAATGAGGAAGGGCTGCAGGAACGGATCAGGGTCGGCCACCGCGCCGTAGCTCGCCGACACCCCGAAGATCAGCACCGGGATGGTCAGCGGCAGCACCAGCACCGAGATCAGCAGACCGCCACGCGGCAGCGCCACCGCCACCGCCGCCCCGACCGCGCCGATGAAAGTGATCGCCGGCGTGCCGACCAGCAGCGTGAGCGCGGTGGCGCCGATGCTGAGCGGCTCCATGTTCATGAACAGGCTCAGCAGAGGTGCCGCAACCACCAGCGGCAGAACGCTGCCCGCCCAATGCGCCAGGCACTTCACCAGCACCGTCAACGCCAGCATGTGGCGGTCATTGCCCAGCACCAGAAGATCGAGCGACCCGTCTTCGCGATCGGCCTGAAACAGCCGGTCGAGGCCGAGCAGGCAGGCGAGCAGAGCGCCGATCCAAAGGATCGCCGGACCGATGCGGGCGAGCAGCTTCAGGTCCGGTCCGACACCGAAGGGGATGGTGGCGATGACGGCGAGGAAGAAGATGACGCCGGTGAGCGCCCCGCCCCCGGCACGGATTGAGAGACGGACGTCGCGCAGGAAGAGGGCTAGCATTGCCAAGCCGCGCCTGCGGTTTGATCGCCATCTTGCCGAAGGTGGCGTTCCTTCACACCCCCCTCTGTCCTCCCGGACATCTCCCCCGCAAGGGGGGAGATTGGCAGTTCCACTGCTGACGCCTCTTTTTCAATGCCGGTGATTGGCGAAAGCCGGCATGACATCTGATCTCCCCCCCTGCGGGGGAGATGCCCGGCAGGGCAGAGGGGGGTGGGCGGGAATGCCGACATCACCCTGTTGCTCCCATCCTCAATGCCTGTGCTCCATCCAATCCCAGTGGCAAATGCGTCGCCGCGACAATGATTCCACCTTCTGCGCAATGCCTCGTCATCAGCCCCGCAAACCGCGCCTCCGAGGCCTTATCCAGCCCAGCCGTCGGCTCATCCAGCAGCCACAGCGGCTTATGACTGACCAGCAATTTCGCAATCGCCGCCCGCCGCCTTTGCCCGGTCGACAAATATCCGAAAGGCAGATGGCCGATGCCGCCGAGACCAACCGTCTCCAGCGCCTCTCCGACACCCAACTGCCCATCGCCGTTGAAATCGCGCCAGAAGCGCAGATCCTCCGCCACGCTGAGCGCCGTCTTCATTGCATTGAGGTGGCCGAGATAGTGGACCGCCGAAGCGATCGTCGGAAACCTCTCGCCGCCCTCGATGCGCACATCGCCTTGCGCCTTCGGCAGCAGCCCGGCGATGACCCTGAGCAGCGTCGATTTGCCCGAGCCGTTCGGCCCGGTGACGACCAGCACCTGGCCCTTGTCGAGCGCAAAACCGATGCCGGAAAAGACCGTCTCGCCGCCGCGTTCGCCGCCCAGATTTTCGGCAATCAGCCGCATGCCTGCCCGTCCCGAAAACTTTACCGCGCGATAGCTGCCGCATCGCACAAATTTGCTCCGCAACTGTCTAGAACTATTCCAGAAAATTCTCTATATGCGGGACATCCGTGCCAGCGGTCGGCACGGGAACAGAATTTGCGCCGAACCAGCGCACGCGCCGCCTTGAACGGCTCGGGTTGGCTGGGAACGGACAGCGGAAATGGCCGTACCCGCACCTTTGCGCGTGATTGCATGCCCATCGGCGTCCGTTCCCTTTCAGGCTGAACAGACAAGGACGGACCGCACGTGTCAAAATCCCTCGACAGTTTCAATTGCCGCCGCACCCTCACCGTGGGTGGCGCGGACTATGTCTATTACAATCTGGTCGAGGCCGAGAGGAACGGCCTCACCGGCATTGCCCAGCTGCCTTATTCGATGAAGGTGCTGCTGGAAAACCTTTTGCGCAATGAAGACGGCCGCTCCGTCACCAAGGACTCTATCCAGGCTGTTGCCGGCTGGCTGACCGACAAGGGCACCGCCGGCGTCGAGATCGCCTATCGCCCCGCGCGTGTCCTGATGCAGGATTTCACCGGCGTCCCGGCGGTGGTCGACTTGGCCGCCATGCGCGACGGCCTCAAGGCGCTCGGCGGCGATCCGCAGAAGATCAATCCGCTGGTGCCGGTCGACCTCGTCATCGACCACTCCGTCATCGTCGACGAATTCGGCACGCCACTGGCCTTTGCCAGGAATGTCGAGCTCGAATATGAGCGCAACGAAGAGCGCTATAAATTCCTGAAATGGGGCCAGCAGGCGTTCCGCAATTTTCGCGTCGTGCCGCCCGGCACCGGCATCTGCCATCAGGTCAACCTCGAATATCTCGGTCAGGTCGTCTGGACCAACACGGAAGACGGCGGAACGACCGCCTATCCCGACACCTGCGTCGGCACCGATTCGCACACCACTATGATCAACGGCCTTGGCGTGCTCGGCTGGGGCGTCGGCGGTATCGAGGCCGAGGCGGCGATGCTCGGCCAGCCGGTTTCCATGCTGTTGCCCGAAGTCATCGGCTTCCGCCTTACCGGCAAGCTCAGGGAGGGCATCACCGCCACCGACCTCGTACTGACCGTCACCCAGATGCTGCGCAAGAAGGGCGTCGTCGGCAAGTTCGTCGAGTTCTTCGGCCCGGGCCTGTCCAACATGACGCTGGCCGACCGCGCCACCATCGGCAACATGGCGCCCGAATATGGCGCCACCTGCGGCTTCTTCCCGGTCGACGGCGAGACCATCCGCTACCTCACAATGTCGGGCCGCGAGGAAAGCCGCATCGCCCTGGTCGAGGCCTATTCCAAGGCGCAAGGCATGTGGCGTGACGCCGGCTCGGCCGACCCTGTCTTCACTGACCTGCTCGAACTCGAGCTCGACAGCGTCGTGCCGTCGATGGCAGGTCCCAAGCGCCCCGAAGGCCGCGTTCCGCTCGAAGGCATTCCGGCCGGCTTCGCAAAGGCGATGGAAACCGAGTACAAGAAGGCTGCCGAAATCCACAAGCGCTATGCCGTCGAAGGCACCGACCATGATCTCGGTCATGGCGATGTCGTCATTGCCGCCATCACGTCCTGCACCAACACCTCCAACCCGAGCGTGCTGATCGGCGCCGGCCTTTTGGCGCGCAACGCCAACCGGCTCGGCCTCAAGCAGAAGCCGTGGGTGAAGACCTCGCTGGCGCCGGGCAGCCAGGTGGTCGCCGAATATCTGGAAAAGTCCGGCCTGCAGAAGGAGCTCGACCAGATCGGCTTCAACCTGGTTGGTTTCGGCTGCACCACCTGCATCGGCAATTCCGGCCCGCTGCCGGCGCCGATCTCCAAGACCATCAACGATAAGGGCCTGATCGCCGCCGCAGTGCTCTCCGGCAACCGCAACTTCGAAGGCCGTGTTTCACCTGACGTGCAGGCGAACTATCTGGCGTCGCCGCCGCTGGTGGTAGCCCATGCTTTGGCCGGCACCGTCACCAAGGACCTGACCACCGAGCCACTCGGCGAAGGCCGCGACGGCAAGCCGGTCTATCTCAGGGATATCTGGCCGAGTTCGGCCGAGATCCAGGAGTTCATCGAGAAGAACGTCACACGTGAGCTATTCGCCCGCAAATATGCCGACGTCTTCAAGGGCGACGAATACTGGCAGAACGTCAAGGCGCCGGAAGGCCAGACCTATGCCTGGGACGACAACTCGACCTATGTGCAGAACCCGCCCTATTTCGCCGGCATGACCTCCGGTTTCGGCAGGATCGGCGACATCAAGGGCGCGCGCGTGCTCGGCCTGTTCGGCGACAAGATCACCACCGATCACATCTCACCGGCGGGTTCGATCAAGGCCGCTTCCCCGGCCGGCAAATACCTCACCGACCATGGCGTCGGCGTTGCCGACTTCAACCAGTACGGCACAAGGCGCGGCAACCATGAGGTGATGATGCGCGGCACCTTCGCCAACATCCGCATCCGCAACCACATGCTGGGCGAGAACGGCCGCGAGGGCGGCTACACCATCCACTACCCGTCGAAGGAAGAGGAATCGATCTACGACGCGGCGATGAGATACAAAAAGGAAGGCGTGCCGCTGGTCATCTTCGCCGGCGTCGAATACGGCAACGGCTCCTCGCGCGACTGGGCAGCTAAAGGAACGAATCTCCTCGGTGTCCGTGCCGTCATCGCCCAGTCCTTCGAGCGCATCCATCGCTCCAACCTAGTCGGCATGGGCGTCATCCCCTTCGTCTTCGAGGAAGGCACCTCATGGGCCTCGCTCAACCTCAAGGGTGACGAGCTGGTCGAGATCGACGGCATAAGCACCATCAAGCCACGCCAGACGATGATCGCCAAGGTGACCTATGGCGACGGCACCGTGAAGAACGTGCCGATCATCTGCCGCATCGATACGCTGGACGAACTCGACTACTTCAAGAATGGCGGCATTTTGCAATACGTGCTGCGCGATCTGGCCGCGTAGCGGCCAGGGCTTAGGCAGTAGGGATTGGGCGGTAGCGGGGAACGACATCCCCCACTCCCTACTCCCTACTCCCTACTCCCTACTCCCAGTCTTTCCAAAGCATTGCCCGATCCGATCGAAGCCCCGCCCTGTACGACAGGAGTAAAAACCGGCTGGGCTCAGCAAGATCTGCCCCACGCTCCTGATGCCATGCTCCCGATCGAACCGGGCGGTGAAGTGCTCCCCCTGTGATGGCCATACCCATGGTTGCGGCAGCAAAAATTTCACCGCAACGTGACTTCCCGTTGACTGTCGCTTCTGCCACAAATCTGGGCAACCAGAACAAGGCCGGCGTCACCGGCGGGAATCGGAACGATCATGGCACCTCGACACCCTCTGCGGCTTGCGGCTTTTGCGCTGGCCTTCTCGGCGCTTGCCGGGACCGGGTTCGCCGAGGAATCGGGAACGACCCAGACCGACAAACCGCAGATTGACAGGCCCTTGGGCGTGGTCGAGCTGTTCACCAGCCAGGGCTGCAATTCCTGCCCGCCGGCGGACGCGTTCTTTGCCGAGCTGGCGGCCAAGGACAACGTCGTCGCGCTCGCCTACCACGTCAATTACTGGGACTATCTCGGCTGGCAGGACACGCTGAGCAGCAAGGACAATACCGACCGGCAATATGACTATATGCGCGCCTTCGGCACCCGCTCCGTCTACACGCCGCAAGCCGTCATCAATGGTCGCAGCCATGTCAACGGCGCCAGCCGCAAGGAGGTCGACGGCGCGCTTGCCCGCATGGAGAAATCCGGTGAAGGCATGCGGGTCAGCGTCAAGGTCAGCCGCACCAGCGATCGCGTCATGATCGATGCCGGCGACGCCGGTAGCGGCCCGAGCGACGCCCATGTCGTCATCGTCTATTTCGAACCACCGCAGACGGTGACCATCGCCAAGGGCGAGAACACCGGCCGCAGCATGACCTACTGGAACGCCGTCACCGGCATCCAGACCGCCGGCATGTGGCACGGCAAGGCGCAGCGCTACGAATTGCCGATGACGGAGATCGCCAAGAAAGGCGGCTGCGCCGTGCTGCTGCAGTCGGTCGGCAAGGACGGCCTGCCGGGCCCTATTCTGGGCGCTGCGTTTATTCACAAGCCTTAAGAGGCCCCCTCATCCGGCCGCTCTCGGCCACCTTCTCCCCGAGGGGAGAAGGGGCTGAATCAGCGCTGGCGCGAACTCCTCTCCGCTCGGGGGAGGTCGGATTGGCCCGAATTGCTGTTGCAATTCGGCTGGCAATCCGGGTGAGGGGATGCGCCCGCAAACTGGGCACCGCAGCCTCCAGCAAATTCTTCAAGCAGCCAAAAACAAAAAAACCGACGTCAGCTTGCTTCTGACGTCGGTCATTTAGGTTTTGGGATCGTCGCACCCGGTCTCTCCCTGAGGAAAGTCCGAGGTTGGTTCGATCCGACGCAGACCCGTGGGCGGGGGGCTTGGGGTTTACGAGCCGGTGCCGGACCGAACCGTCTCAGGCAACGCCGGTAAATTCGTCGGACATTGGGGCATGAGCGCGGATAAAAAAAGGCGGAAATGTGGCGAGGCATCACCAATTCAAACACCGCGTTTTATAAAAGTGACTGGACGTTGCGAAAACAGCGCAGTCCCGGGATGGTTAGCCGGGCCTTGCAATTCCACGGCGAACACGCCAACTTCTGCAAGCGAGATTCATTTTCAAAGGGATCGCGGGATGACCGATCGCAGCGGTGGGACGGAGGATGGGGACGCATCCGCAATATTGATCCCGCTGCACGAGGCGCGACGCGAACGCCTCGACCAGCCGGTCCGTTTCGACCGGCGTGAACTCGACGAGATCCTGAGGCTGTACGGACGCATGGTCGCCGCCAACGAATGGCGCGACTATGCCATCGATCATCTGTCTGATCGGGCTGTGTTTTCAGTCTTCCGCCGGGCCAGCGAAGTGCCGCTGTTCCAGATCGTCAAGGATCCGAAACTGGCACGCCGGCAAGGCGCCTTCGCCGTCATCGCCGCCGGCGGCCGAATCCTCAAGCGCGGCCAGGAACTCGGTCGCGTGCTCAACGTCTTCGATGCTAAGCTGAAGATTGTCCAGGCCTAATTGAGAATTGGGGAATTGAAGAACTGAAGAACTGAAGAATTGAAGAAAGAGGATGTAACGGTCGAAATACCGCCGGGTTTGTTCTCAGCTATTCAAATCCTCAATTCTTCAGTTCTTCAACTCCTCAATTCCCCCTCCTCAGGCTCTCACGAAACTTCCGCTCCGGCAGCGAATGCGGATCGGGCGGAACCGTTACGCCGCCATTCAGCGACAGCTGCATGAACACCGTGTCAAGCCAGCGCCCATGCTTGTAGCCGGAGCCTTCCAGGCGACCGGAATGGCGAAAGCCGAGCTTTTCATGCAGCCGCACCGAGGCGCTGTCTGGATGGCCGTCGCCGATCACCGCGACGATCTGGCGAAAGCCCGCCATACGGCAGGCTTCAATCAGCGCCTGCATCAGCAGCAGCCCGACGCCCTGGCCCTTCGCATCAGGCGCGACATAGACGGAATCCTCTACGATGAAGCGGTAGGCCGGGCGCGGCCGGAACGCGCCGGCATAGGCGTAGCCGAGCAGCGCGCCATCTCGTTCCGCCACCAGATAGGGAAAGCCCCCCGCCGTCAGGCTGTCGAAGCGCCCACCCATCTCAGTGCGGCTGGGCGGCTCCAGCTCATAGCTCGCGGTGCCATGCGTCACGGCATCGCCGTAGATCTCGGTGATTCGGCCGAGGTCGCCTTCCAAGGCCGCGCGGATGGAAATAGTGCTCATGATTTATGCAGACGATTCATCTGCCTCCATGACAGCAAAGGCCGGCACAAAAGAAAAGGGCGGCCGTTGGCCGCCCCCTTGATATCAGCTGGTCCAGTTGCCTGATGGGAAGACCGCCTAGCGGCGATCGCCCATGAACTGCAGCAGGAACATGAACAGGTTGATGAAGTCGAGATATAGCCTCAACGCGCCCATGATCGCCTTGCGGCCGGCAACGTCGGCCTGATCGCCTTCGTAGTACATTTCCTTGATGGTCTGCGTGTCATAGGCGGTGAGCCCGGCGAAGATCAGCACGCCGATCGCCGAGATGGCGAAGCCGAGCGCCGACGATTGCAGGAAGATGTTGATCAGCATGGCGATCACCAGGCCGACCACGCCCATGACCAGGAACGAGCCGAACGCCGAAAGGTCGCGCTTGGTCGTGTAGCCGTAGAGCGACAGCGCGCCGAACGCGGCCGCCGTGGCGAAGAAGGTCTGAGTGATCGAGGCGCCGGTGTAGACCAGGAAGATGGTCGACAGCGACAGGCCGACCAGGCCCGAATAGACCCAGAAGGTGGTTTGCGCCGCGGCCACGCTCATCGACTGGATCCTGAACGACAGGAAGAAGACGGCGGCGAGCGGAGCCAGGATGACCACCCAGCGGAAGCCGCTGGCATAGATCAGCGTGCCGAAAGCGGTCAGCTGTCCGTCGCCGGTGACGGCGAGCTGGAAAGCGCCCCAGGCGGCGACGCCGGTGATGAGGAGGCCAAGCCCCATCAAATTGTAGACCTTGAGCATGTAAGTGCGCAGGCCTTGGTCGATGTCGGCGCGCGCGCCCGGCACGGCCGAAGTCTGGTAGTTGCGAATGGGCTCAGCCATTGGAATCCTCTGTTGCTTCTGCCCCGTACGGTGTCAGGCCCTTTCGGACCTGGGCGCCGCTGGCGGGGCTCCAGCATGCCTGTGGCGAAATATGATGGTTCTTGACGTCAAGAACAAGACCGCAACGGGCTGCAACGCTTGGTGAATCTCCGGAAGCCGGTTTTCTTGGGCTTCCATGACTGCACATTACCAAGATTTAATCGGAAACGGCAGATTCGGCCAACCTTGCCGTTTGGGGCCTAGAGGTCGCGCAGCACCGGCGCCGCCTTGTGCCCGAGCACCCGCCAGGTGCCGGCAAGGCCGATGCCGACCGTGATCACCAGCGCAAACACCAAGGTCGCCACTGCCACCTCCGGCATGAAATGCGACGGCAACGTCATGATGCGGGCAACGACGTACCAGGCGGCGATGCCGCCGGCAGCCAACGCAAACACCGCGGTGGCCAGGCCGATCAGCATGTATTCCAGCGAAAACGCCGCGATCAGCGTGCGCCTCGTGGCGCCCAGCGTCTTCAGCACCACGGCATCGTGGATGCGGGCGCGATTTCCCGCGGCGAGCGCGCCGGCCAGCACCAGCACCGAAGCGATCAGCGCCACGCCGGCCGCCGCCCGGATCGCCGTGCCGAGCTGGCCGACCAGCCGGTTGACGACATCGAGCGCGTCCTTGACCCGAACTGTCGTCACCGCCGGGAGGGCGCGGGTGACGGCGTTAAGCAGGCGGGCATCCTCTGCTGCCGTGGCATCCTTTTCGGTCAGCGTCGCCAGCCAGCCATGGGGCGCGCCTGCAAAAGTATTAGGCGAGAACACCATGACGAAGTTGATGCCCATCGTCTCCCATTGCACCTCTCGGAAATTGGCGATCCTGGCCGTCACATTGCGTCCGAGCACATTGACGGTGACGGTATCGCCGAGCTTCAGGCCGAGCGCCTTGCCTTCATCGTTGGAGAACGAGACCAGCGGTTCGCCGCTGTAGTTCTCCGGCCACCAGCTGCCCTCTGTCAATGTCGCATTGGCCGGCTGTTTGGCGTGGTAGGTCAGGCCGCGATCGCCGCGCAGCACCCAGGCGCCTTCCGATGGCACATTGGCCTTGTCGACACTAACGCCGTTCAGCGCCATCACCCGGCCGCGCAGCATCGGCACCTTGACCAGCGTTCCCTTCGGCGCCTCTTTGCCGATCAGTGTCGAGAAGGCATCGACCTCGCTATTCTGGATGTCGACGAAGAAGAAATTCGGCGCCCGTTCCGGCAGACTGCCGGAGATCTGCTGCCTGAGATTGCCGTCGATCAGCGCCAGCGTCACCAAAAGCGTCAGCCCGAGGCCCAGCGACAGCACGACGGACGGCGTCAGCGCGCCGGGCCGGTGGATATTGCCGATGGCGAGCCTGAGCGCGACCGAGCGCACACGCGGGCTTTTGCGCGCCACCCACTGCACCAGCGCACCGACCAGGCGCAACACCAGAAAGGCAAAGATCGTCGCGCCGACGAAGATCAAGGCGATGCGCCGGTCGCCGGAAAACAGGATGGCGAGCGCCGCCAAAGCGAGCGCGATGCCGACCGCCGTGGCAAGATAGGGCAGGCGTGGAAAGCCGCGGCCCTCAAAACCCATTTCGCGAAACAGCGCGGTCGCCGGCACATCGCGGGCGCGGCCGAGCGGCAACAGCGCGAAGGCAAGCGTCACCAGCAGCCCGAACAGCGCCGCCATAGCCAGCGCGTCCGGATAGAGACCGCCTTGCGCCGGCACCGGAATGACCGACTGAAGCGCCGCACTCGCCGCAAACGGCATGGCGGCGCCGAGGATGAGGCCAAGCGCGATGCCGAGGCCGGCGATCATCAGGATTTGCACGAGATAGACGGTGAAGACGAAGCCGCCCGAGGCGCCAAGGCTCTTGAAGGTGGCGATGACGCCGCGCTTGCCGTCGAGATAGGCGCGCACCGCATTGGCAACGCCGACGCCGCCGACCACCAGCGCCGTCAGCCCGACCAGCGTCAGGAATTGCGAGAAGCGCTCGATGTTGGCCGACAGCGCCGGCGCCGCATTGGAACGCGTGCGGATCGACCAGCCGGCTTCAGGGAAATCGCTCGCCGCCCGATCCTGGATGGTCTTGAGATCGGCCTCGCTGGCGCCGGCCGGCAGCCGAACCTTGTAGGCATTCTCGACCAGGCTGCCCGGCTGGATCAGGCCGGACGCGGCAAGCCCCGCGGTCGAGACCATCAGCCGTGGCGCGAAGCCGAAACCGTCCGACACCGCATCCGGTTCGCTCACCAGCCTGGCCCGCAATTCGAATGTCGCGCTGCCGACCTTCAGCCGGTCACCGATCTTCACATTCAGCCGGTCGAACAACAGGTCGGGCGCGGCGGCGCCAAAGACGCCTGATTTCTCGTCGAACAAATCCTTTCTGCCAAGCTGCGGCGCGGTATCGAGCGCGCCATAGAGCGGATACGCGTCGTCGACGGCCTTGGCCTCGACCAACGCCTGGTCGGAGCCGTCATCCAGCCGCGCCATCGAGCGCATATTGGCGCTGTGCGACACAGTGCCGAGGCGGTCGAGGAAGGTGCTTTCGGCTGGCGTCGCATCGCGCTGGTTGAGCTGGAAGCGCAAGTCGCCGCCAAGCAGCGTCTGGCCCTGGTCTGCAACGCCTGCGGTGATCGCCTGCGCCACCGAATTGACCCCGCCGATTGCAGCGACGCCGAGCGCAATGCAGGCAAGGAAGATCAGGAAACCCGACAACCCGCCGCGCATCTCGCGCAGCGAGAAGCGGAACGCGAGCTTCAGCGTCTGCGACAGTGGCATCAGGCCGGCACCTTGACCTGCGCTACCGGCGCATCCTCGATGCGGCCCGAGCGCATCGACACCTGGCGCGAGCAGCGCGCCGCAAGGGCCGGATCGTGCGTGACCAGCACCAAGGTCATGCCGCGCTCGGCCGCCTTGGCGAACAAAAGGTCGGCAACCTGCCGCCCCGTCGCCTGGTCGAGATTGCCGGTTGGCTCGTCGGCGATGAGAATGCGCGGCGACGGCGCCAGCGCGCGGGCGATCGCCACGCGCTGCTGTTCGCCGCCGGACAGCTCGCCCGGATAGTGGGTGACGCGGTCGCTCAAGCCCACCGCTGCCAGCTCGCGCGCCGCGACACCGAACGGATCGGCATGGCCGGCCAGTTCCAGCGGCACCGCGACATTTTCGAGCGCCGTCATGTTGGGAATGAGATGGAACGACTGGAAGACGATGCCGATGTTTCGGCCCCGAAACGATGCGATCTCGTCCTCGCTTTTGCCGTTCAGCAATTCGCCGGCGATCCGCACCGTCCCCGAATCGACCTGCTCCAGCCCGGCAAGCACCATCAGCAAGGTCGACTTGCCGGAACCCGAAGGGCCGACAACGCCGGTCGCCTCGCCGCGCGTCACGTCAAGGCTGACGCCTTTCAGCACATGCACAGACGAAGCCCCTTGGCCCAGGGTCAGGGATATGTCTTTAAGCGCGATGACGGCTTCTGTCACAATTAAAGCGTCCTATATCAGGATGAAGGCTCTGCTTGCCGGAAGCCGTCGCCGGAAGAATTCCTCGGGTATATGGGGGCTGCCACATGTCTTTCAAACGCTTGAATGCCGCAGGGCTCGTCCTTTTCGTCACCCTTTGCGGCGCCATTTCGTCTGTGCGCGCCGAGACGTTCACCATCGTCGGCTTCGGCGACAGCCTGATGGCCGGTTTCGGCCTCGGGCCTGGCGATGGCTTTACCGACAAACTGCAAGCTGCGCTGCGCGCCAAAGGCCATGACGTCACCGTCGCCAACGCCGGCGTTTCAGGCGACACCTCGAGCGGCGGCTTGGCGCGGCTTGACTGGTCGGTGCCGGATGGGACAAGGCTGGTTATCCTCGAACTCGGCGCCAACGACATGCTGCGCGGCGTCTCGCCCAGCATTACGGAAAAGAACCTGGACGACATGCTGGCGAAGCTGAAAGCGCGCAAGATCGCGGTGCTTTTGGCCGGCATGCGCGCCGCTCCCAATCTCGGCGCCGACTACCAGAACGCCTTCGATGCGATCTACCCAAAGCTGGCCGCGAAATACGATGTGCCGCTCTATCCGTTTTTTCTCGATGGCGTCGCCGGGCAGTCCGGCCTGCAGTTGGAGGATGGCCTGCATCCCAATCCGAAGGGCATCGCAGCGATGGTCGAGCGCATCATGCCCGCCGTGGAGAAGGCGATTGCGGCAGTTGAGGGTGGCGGTTGAACGCCGGTCTGACGAGAATAACGCGGCGTTCGCCTCGCGCGAACTTTGAAACAAAAGACCGGGCTGCCGATGACCCGAGTCATCCATGCTGCGCTCGAAGAGCATATGCAGCATCTGGGTAATGCAAGCGCCGAGGCGGCACGGCAATAGTGCTTATTCATCGCTTGGAGGCGCCTGTTCGTAAAAATGCCTGCAACCAACAAACCACTTGCCCCGTTTGACTATCGATGATTCGCTAGGGGCACAGTTCGATTCGAGGAAGGGAGGCTCACCATGCCGCGTCTTTTCACCGCCCTCGAAATACCCCGTGACGCCGCTCTTTCGCTGTCCCTGCTCAGGGGCGGCCTGCCCGGAGCCCGCTGGATCGATGTCGAAAACTACCATCTGACGCTGCGCTTCATCGGCGACGTCGAAGGCCATATCGCCGACGAAATCGCCAACGCGCTCGACCGGGTGCACCGCCCATCCTTCTCGCTCACCCTGTCCGGAGTTGGCGCTTTCGGCCAGAAGAAGCCGCACGCCGTCTGGGCCGGCGTCTTCGCCTCGCCCGACCTTTCGGCGCTGCAGAGCGAAATCGACCGCATCTGCCAGCGGCTCGGCCTGCCCGCCGACCCGCGCAAGTTCACCCCGCATGTTACGCTGGCACGCTTGCGCAATTCGAGCCCGCTCGACGTCGCCCAGTACCTGTCGGCGCGCGGCAATTTTGCGACGCTACCGTTTCGCGTCGGCCGCTTCGTGCTGATGTCGTCGCGCGATTCGGTCGGCGGCGGTCCCTACATTGTCGAGGAGGCGTGGCCGCTCTCCGGCGTCGACGCCCGCGCCACCAATCTCGTCGCCAGCGCCTCCGACGCTTCGCGGATCATGCGGTAGACCGAAGCGAACGCTTCGGCCCCGTCATAATAGGGATCCGGCACGTCGCGGGTTTTGCCCTGCGCAAACTCTGCCAAGAGATGAATACGTTCCCGCGCACCGGCCGGCGCCAACGCCTTGAGGTCGCGGACATTTTGCCGATCCATGCCGAGGATCAGGTCGAAGCGCGAAAAATCCTCCGGCCTGACCTTGCGTGCCCGCTGCCCTGATATGTCGAGGCCGTGGCGGGCCGCAATCGCGATCGAGCGCGGGTCGGGCGCTTCGCCGAGGTTCCAGCCGCCGGTCGCCGCAGAGTCCAGCACGATATCGTCCAGCACCATGTCGCGGCCGCGTTCCGCCAGCACGGCGCGGAACACGCCTTCGGCCAGGGGTGAGCGGCAGATGTTGCCGAGGCAGACGAAGAGTATGGAATTTATCGGCTTTACGCTCATTCGATATGCGCCGTTCGTGCATTTGGAAGCCCAAAACGCAAAGGACTTTTGGGCGACTTGCATTATGGTGAGGGTCGATATCTGGGATAGCACGGGAAATCATCATGACGAGAGAGAAACTCAGCAAGGACGCCATCGCCGCCGCACTGGCCGAACTGGCCGGCTGGTCGCAGGCAGCCGATGGCGCCTCCATCAAGCGCAGCTTCGACTTCAAGAATTTTTCCGAAGCCTTCGCCTTCATGACCCGCGTCGCGCTGGCCGCCGAGAAGATGGACCATCATCCCGACTGGTCGAACGTCTACAAGACTGTCGACGTGACGCTCAACACCCATGATGCCGGTGGTGTCACTGCGCTCGACATCGCGCTGGCCAAGAAGATGAATGGGTATGCTGGCGGCTGAACGCTGGGGCGGCAACGCCAAATCGGCGCCATCCTCTTGCAGTGGACCGGGACTTTCACCACATTTTCCGTGGCGGCCGCGCGCAACGCGTAGCGCGACGGCCGGCAAGGAGAGGATTGATGGCGCAGCAGCCCGGTTTTGATTTCTTCGGCTTCGGCAGCAAGCTCGGCGACGAGAGTGAAGTGCGCGCCAAATTCTGGCGCACGGCCAAGAAGGCCGCCCGGCAGATTCCGTTCATGGAAGAGGTCGTCGCCGGCTATTATTGCGCGCTCGACAGGAAGACGCCTTTGCGTGCCAAGGGCATATTGCTGGCAGCGCTTGGCTATTTCGTGCTGCCGGTCGACGTCATACCCGATTTCGTCTTCGGCCTCGGCTTCACCGACGACATCGCCGTGCTGACCGCCGCGATCTCCGCGGTAAGCGCCCATATCACCCCTGCGCACCGCAAGGCCGCCAAGGAGGCGATCGCCGGCAAGAGCTGAATCGGCGTCGCGTTGGCAACTTGGTTCAGAAGAAATCCTCCGCTCAAACAGGACGATAGC
Source organism: Mesorhizobium sp. M0062 (assembly GCF_040323125.1). Taxonomy (NCBI): domain Bacteria; kingdom Pseudomonadati; phylum Pseudomonadota; class Alphaproteobacteria; order Hyphomicrobiales; family Phyllobacteriaceae; genus Mesorhizobium; species Mesorhizobium sp. M0062. The sequence continues at coordinate 19,815 of NZ_JAMYUO010000031.1, read as the reverse complement.
GGCTGGGCTTCGGGTTCCGCTGCGGCCGTTGGAAAAGTCAAACTCTTGCCGCTTTCGTGGCCTCCAAGTCGCCGCAGGGACATTGCGAAAGCCGTTTTTTCAAGAAGCGGCGCGGAAATGGCGGTGGTTTCCATGGGTGAATGTCCTTTTCCGAGGGAAATTCACCGTTTGGTAACCCAGATTAAATCAAAATGAAGCGACGGGCAGGACGCCAAGCCGGCCTGCCCCGCACCATTTGGAATACGGGAAAAGCGATGCGCGGATTGATTGCACTAGTCTCGAGCCTGGTCCTGGTGGCTTTTGCCGCGCCGGCGCTGGCGCAGCAGGCGACCAAGATCGGCCAGCACAATGCCTGGGGCACCTACAGCTACCAGGCGCAGGGCGGCAAGGTCTGCTATGTGCTCACCGTGCCGACCGACAAGCAGCCGCCGACGCTCGATCACGGCGACATGTTCTTCTTCGTCAGCCAGCGGCCGGGCCAGCAAGTGTCCTACGAGCCGCAATTCATCGCCGGCTACACATTCCAGGAAGGCTCCAAGGCCACCGTCACCATCGACAAGAAGACGTTCTCGATGTTCACCCGCGGCAAGTCGGCCTGGGTCGAGAACGCCGCCGAAGAGCCGGTGCTGATCGCCGCCATGAAGACCGGCACCGACATGAAGGTCTCGGCGAAGTCTGGCCGCGGCAATCCGACGACCTATGTGTTTTCGCTGAAAGGCATCTCGGCCGCGCTGACGTCGATCGCCAAGTGCAAGTAGGCTAGCGCGGTTCCCGCCGCATGACTCTCGCCGCAACCTGTGCTATGCGCCGCGCTTCTTTTCGGCACGATGGATGAAATCGGCCGCAATTCGCTTATATTGGCGCTGATATGACCCTTTCCTTCGATCTCACCACTGAGGGCGCACGCGACGCGTTGCGCGCTCGCGCCACGCCCGAGAAGCCGTCGCTGATCGGCCTGACCCGGGCCGAGCTCGGTGAAGCCCTTGTCAGTGCCGGCATCGTGCCCGAGCGCCAGGCGAAAATGCGCGCCCAGCAGCTCTGGCACTGGATGTATGTGCGCGGCGTCTCCGATTTTGCCGGCATGTTCAACATCTCCAAGGATCTGCGCGCCGAACTCGACAAGCATTTTACCGTCGCCCGGCCCGAAATCGTCGAGGAGAAGATTTCCTCCGACGGCACGCGCAAGTGGCTGTTCCGCTTTCCGCCGCGCGGTGCCGGCCGTCCCGTCGAGATCGAGACCGTCTACATCCCCGAAGAAGGCCGCGGCACGCTCTGCATCTCCTCGCAGGTCGGCTGCACGCTGACCTGTTCGTTCTGCCACACCGGCACGCAGAAGCTGGTGCGCAATTTGACGGCGGAAGAGATCCTGGCGCAATTGCTCACCGCCCGCGACCGGCTCGGCGATTTCCCCGACCGCGACACACCCGACGGCGCCATCGTCCCTGCCGAGGGCAGAAAAGTCTCCAACGTCGTCATGATGGGCATGGGCGAGCCGCTCTACAATTTCGAGGCGGTGAAGAAGGCGCTGCTGATTGCCTCCGACGGCGACGGACTGTCGCTGTCGAAGCGCCGCATTACGCTCTCGACCTCCGGCGTGGTGCCCGAGATCTTCCGCACCGGCGAGGAGATAGGGGTCATGCTGGCGATCTCGCTGCACGCCACCAATGACGATCTGCGCGACCTGCTTGTGCCGATCAACAAGAAGTATCCGCTGAAGGAACTGATCGAGGCCTGCCGCGCCTATCCCGGCCTGTCCAACGCCAAGCGCATCACCTTCGAATATGTGATGCTGAAGGACGTCAACGATTCCATCGAGGACGCCAAGGGGCTGATCAAGCTGCTCAAAGGCATTCCAGCCAAGATCAATCTGATCCCGTTCAACCCGTGGCCGGGCACCAACTATCAGTGCTCGGACTGGGAGACGATCGAGAAGTTTGCCGACTACATCAACAATGCCGGCTATGCCTCGCCGATCCGCACGCCGCGCGGCCGCGACATCCTGGCCGCCTGCGGGCAGCTCAAATCCGACTCCGAACGCATGCGCAAGGTCGACCGCCTGGCGCTGGAAGCCATGATGATTGCGGGGCATGGCGAGGCGTGAGCCGCCTCTTCGCCTATATCCTCCGTTTCGCTGTCATCCTGTTCGGCTATGTCGTCGCCTCATTGGCGGCGAGCGCCTTTCTCAACGTGCTGTTCCTGGCTTCCGTCGGTTATATGCCGGACGATGCGCACCCAGCGGCGGCCGCGGCGCTGTATTTTTCGATCCCGTTCGTGGCGCTGTTTGTCGCCTATTTCGCTTTCATACCGGCGGTGGTCGCAATCCTGATCTCCGAGGTCCTCAGCCGCCGCGACTGGCTGTTCTATGCACTCGCGGGCGGCTTGGTGGCCGCGGCCTTCCTCGGCTTCGTCCACCAGAACGTGGATTTCGACGTCACCGAACCGCGCGCCATCGCCGCGGTGATCGGCTGCGGCATGGTCGGCGGCATCTTCTACTGGCTAAGCGCCGGCCGATGGGCCGGAAGCTGGTGGCAGGCCGCTACTTCGCCTGAGCGGTCAGGATCTTGAGCGCGAAGGCCGAAAACACACCGGCAAAGAGATAGTCGACGACCCGCGTTACGCGCGGGCTGGCCTTCATCGCCGCCGAAAACCTTTCCGCGGCAAACACCATCGGCGCCGTCACAGGGATCGACAGCACGATGAACATGAGGCCGAGGGAGAACAGTTTTCCCGGCGCGTTCGGATCGTGAGCCGAGACGAACTGCGGCAGAAACGTCATGAAGAACAGGATGATCTTCGGGTTGAGCAGGTTGACGCCGAGTCCGGCGGCCCAGCTGCGGAACAGCGAAATCTGCGGCCCGTTCTTCTTCTGCGGTGAAAACGCCGAGCCCTTGGTCATCGCCTGCCAGGCCAGGAACACCAGATAGGCGGCGCCGAAGATTTTCAGCACCAGGAAGGCCATTGGCGAGGCGACGATCAGCGCCGAGATGCCGACCGCCACCAAAGTTGTATGGATCAGCGTTCCGAACAGAGCACCCGCCAGCGAGGCAAAGCCGGCGGCGCGGCCCTGGCTCAGTGTTCGCGAGACGAACAGCGTCATATCCGGCCCCGGCGTGATCGCCAGGATCATGGTGGCGATGGCGAACTGGATCAGTGTTGTGGTGTCGGGAATGAAGGACATCGGTGGCCCCTGGCGAATGATCGTCGGTCTATAACGCAGCCTCCCCGCTCACGCCAGCAACTGACTGGCGTCGCATCTGGTCCAGCGGCTGCGGCGGCCGGCGCCCGTTCATCCCTTGCGCTGGCCGGAAATGCCGTGATACCTCGCCCGCGAAACTCACGCGCGGAACCGCCAAAATGTCCCCAGCAATGCCCAAGACAAAAGACGTCAAGAAGGTCGTGCTCGCCTATTCCGGCGGTCTCGACACCTCCATCATCCTGAAATGGCTGCAGACCGAGCTCGGCGCCGAAGTCGTCACCTTCACCGCCGATCTCGGCCAGGGTGGCGAGCTGGAGCCGGCGCGCCAGAAGGCTGAGATGATGGGCATCAAGGATATCCGCGTCGTCGATGTGCGCGAGGAATTCGTCTCGGATTTCGTCTTCCCGATGTTTCGCGCCAACGCCGTCTATGAAGGCACCTACCTGCTCGGCACCTCGATCGCCCGCCCGTTGATTTCCAAGCACCTGGTCGAGATCGCCCAGGAGGTCGGCGCCGATGCCATTGCGCACGGCGCCACCGGCAAGGGCAACGACCAGGTGCGTTTCGAGCTGTCGGCCTATGCGCTGAATCCCGACATCAAGGTCATCGCGCCGTGGCGCGACTGGTCGTTCAAGTCGCGCACCGACCTGATCAACTTCGCCGAGCAGCACCAGATCCCGGTGGCCAAGGACAAGCGGGGGGAGGCGCCGTTCTCGGTCGACGCCAACCTTCTGCACTCCTCTTCCGAGGGCAAGGTGCTGGAAGACCCGTGGAGCGAGCCGCCGGAATTCGTCCATCAGCGCACCGTCTCGCCGATGGAGGCGCCGGACAAGGTCACCGAGATCGAGATCGAATTTTTGAAGGGCGATCCGATTGCACTGAACGGCAAGAAGCTGTCGCCGGCCGCCATTCTGACGGCGCTTAACGATCTTGGCCGCGACAATGGCATCGGCCGGCTCGATCTGGTCGAGAACCGCTTCGTCGGCATGAAATCGCGCGGCGTCTACGAGACCCCCGGCGGCACCATCCTGATCGTCGCCCACCGCGCCATCGAATCGATCACGCTCGACCGCGGCGCCGGCCACCTCAAGGACGAGTTCATGCCGCGCTACGCCGAGCTGATCTACAACGGCTTCTGGTTCTCGCCCGAGCGGCTGATGCTCCAGGCGATGATCGACAAGAGCCAGGAAGACGTCGAAGGCACGGTGCGCCTGAAACTCTACAAGGGCAATGTCATGGTCACCGGCCGCAAATCCAAGAAGACGCTCTATTCCGACGCGCTGGTCACCTTCGAGGATGACCGCGGCGCCTACGACCAGAAGGACGCCGCCGGCTTCATCCGCCTCAATGCGCTGCGGCTGAGGACGCTGGCGGCAAGGAGCCGCAAGGGTGAACCAAACTAGTGTTCAGGAAAACCCGGCGGTCACGCAGGGTTTTTATTTGATACCTCTAATATAAGAGGCCAAGCTGGCTGACATGGTTTCCGTTTGACCTTTTAAAAGCCTCATCTAAATTCCTTCGCGGGACGAGGGATTCCGATCGTGAAAAACGCCATTTTTCTCATGCTTGCGGCGGCCATCGTCTTTACCGGATGCCAGTCCTCGCAGGCGGCCGCGAAACGCGAGCAGGACGGGTGCATCTCCGCAGTCCATTTGTGGAGCATCACGTTCAAGCACGAAATCGCCTCTTTCATGGGCGTCTCGCAGGAGCGCATGCCGGCCCTGTTCTGCCAGCGTATCACCGAAGGCGTACGCAGCGGGGGGATCAGCTACTCCGATTTGAACAGAGTGCAGCTAGACCTGCCGACCGAGATATGGCTGGTCATCAAGGGCAAGTCAAAGGCGGCTGCCAGGGCCGCGCCGGTGCTGCGCAACTCCAAATTCCGGAGCTGCAAAGGTACTGAAGGCGCCTTCGAGGTTCCTATTTCCCAGAAGTGCCCGTTGAGCGGCTACGCACATTATTGAGAGCCCAGTCGCTCAGCCGGCATTTGCGCCAACGATCGAGCAATTCGAGAAAGAGCATGCCCGACTTCGTCCGTAACTGCGTAAAAACAAAGAAATAGAGCGGCGGCAAAGAACTCAGTGCTTTTCCTGCTTGATCTTTTCGGGCCCTTATCTAGCCTCCTCACAATCGATGGGGGCAGCTGACAATGAAGCCGTGGTTTGTGGCCCTGCCTGCAATGGTCGTCATGCTGGCCGGTTGCCAGACTGGGCAGGAGCAAGTGAGACAGGATCCCGAGGCGGCATTCGATCGCTGCGTCAGCAAGGTGGCCATATCGAATATATCGGCCAAACACGAGATCGCCGCTTTTATGGGCGTTTCCCTGGAGCGCATGCCGCCACTGCTGTGCCGCCGCCTTGTCGATGCCATGAAGACCGGCCGGCTGACCTTCTCCGACATAAACCGCCTCCAGTTCGACCAGTCCACGGACATCTGGAAGGTCATAAAAGGCGGGTAGCCGCTCGGCTGCTGAACGGTTTGAACGCCAAAAGCTCCAGTCCTTGCAGAAAAGCCCGGCGCATGGCCGGGCTTTCCGTTCTTCGATCTGGATATTTCTATCAGCCGCCGTCGATCGCGTCGGCGATCTGGGCGATGGCCTGCTGGTAGACGCTGGCGGAATTCCAGCCGGCGATGGCCCCCATATTCGCACTCGCGCTCGCACCCGCCCGCCAGCCATGAGCCTTGAGAAAGTTGGCCGTCGAAGCCAAGGCCGTCGCCTTGTCGCGCAGATTTCCGTTGCCGACGCCATACTTCAGGACATTGCCGGGCAGGAACTGCGTATGGCCGATCTCGCCATGCGCAGCGCCGACCGACGAGGCGCTCAGCGCGCCGCGATCGACCAGCTTCAGCGCCGCAATGGCATGCGGGTAAAAGAAGCCCGGGCGACGGCAATCATAGGCAAGCGTCAGAATGGCGGAGACCGTGTTCTGGTTGCCCAGGGAGGCTCCGAAGCCGGTTTCCATGCCCCAGATGGCCAGCAACACGCCCGGCGACACGCCGTAATTGCTCTCGATCCTGTCGAACATCGCCGCATTCGACTTCTTCAGCGCACGGCCCCTGGAAATGATCGCAGCTCCGCCACGGCGCTTCATGAAGGCGTCCACCGAACCGCTGAAAGCCTTGTGGATGGCGCGGTCGACGGAGATTGTCTTTGTCGCGTAGCTGGCACCGGCCAGAGCAGCCAGACCCTTCCCGCCGACACCTTCGGACCTGGCCTGCGCGGCAAAGTCCTGCTTCCACGCCTCGAAGCCCGCGCCGGTCTTGCCGCAGCTGGCCGCCGCCTGCGCGCCCGTCGCCAGCGCAAGTACCGCGACCACCGCGGCAGCAATAATCTTTCCCTTGGCAAGCAATGCCATGCTTTTTCTCCTGATTGCCTGAATCACGTCCCGGTTGCGAACTTGCCAGCGAAACGCGCCATTGTCACCGTACCCCCGGCGCTACGCTGGCCAATGCAGCGGAATTTGCTTACGATCAAGTGCTTATTGTGGCCGAAACGCCCGGGCGCCGGGCAGGCGAATTCGCTGCTCGGGTAAAAAGAGGTGACGGGGGCATGGAACGGCGGCCCGTGGCGGGCGTTTGGGCGAGGCGCCGCTCCGCACCATATTCCTCCTCTGACGCCATACGCCAACGCCTGACGCATCGAGATCGACATGAAACTGTTCGACTGCCCGCATTGCGGCCACCGCCTCTACTTCGAGAATGCGCAGTGCCTGAATTGCGGGAGTCTCGTGCTTTACGATCCCGAGCATGCGCGCTTTGCCTTGTCTGACGTCGACGGCATCTTCCACTGCACCAATGCGGATGAATGCGCCTGCAACTGGATGGCCGAACCGGGCCATACCTACTGCCGCGCCTGCTTGCTGAACCAGCTGATCCCCGACCTCTCCGTCGACGGCAACCGCCGCCGCTGGATTCGCGTCGAGGCGGCCAAGAAGCGCGCCGTCTATTCGCTGCTCGCCTTCGGCCTTCCGGTCGCGCCCAAGCACAAGCACGGCGACGAAATCGGCCTCGCCTTCGACTTCATTGCCGATCCGATCGGCGGCGGTCCCGGCGGCGAACGCATCCTTACCGGCCACGACAACGGCCTGATCACGCTCAACGTCGCCGAGGCGGACTCGGCCGAGCGCGAGCGGCGTCGCGTCGAGATGGGCGAAAATTACCGCACGCTGCTCGGTCATTTCCGTCATGAGCTTGGCCATTACTACTGGGACCGGCTGATCCGCGACGAGCCGCAACGGCTCGATGCCTTCCGGGCGCTGTTCGGCGACGAACGCCCCGACTACGAGCAGGCGCTGAAGGCCTATTACGCCAATGGCGCTGCGCCCGACTGGCAGCAGAACCACATCTCCGCCTATGCGACGTCGCATCCATGGGAAGACTGGGCCGAGACCTGGGCGCACCATCTCCACATCACCGACACGCTGGAGATGGTGCACGCGCTGAATTTTCCACTCGGCCAGCTTGAGACGATGGAGACCAATGTGCTGCCGCAAGGCGACACCGGCGGCCGGTTGCAGGCGGCGCCCGCGGAACCTGACGCCGTGCCCGAGCCGTTCGAAAAGATTCTCGCCCGCTGGCTGGTACTCTCGGAAGCCTCCAACTCGATCAACCGCTGCATGGGCCTGCCCGACCTTTATCCCTTCGTCATTTCGGACGTGACGGCGCAGAAACTCAGCTTCGTGCATGAGCTTTTGACCGGTTTGCCGAAAGAAACCGGAACAAATCGTGAGCTGGCGTCGGTATTTTAGCCGGAACGCATGCGTTCTGGTTTCGTTTGGTGTCGCGAGGGACCATGAAAGGGAGAGAAACCATGAGACGCATATTGTTTCCGGCCGTCGCCGGGGCGCTTGTCGCGATGTCGGGTGCGGCACTTGCCGATACCGCCGTCTCGGCCGTCACCGATCTTAATGTGCGCGCCGGCCCCGGCCCGCAATATCCTGTGATCGGCGTGCTCGCCGCCGGCCAGTCGGCGACGCTCAATGGCTGCATCGAAAACAGCAAATGGTGCACCATTGCCGAAGCCGGAGGCCAGGGCTGGGTCTATTCCGACTATGTCACGGCCGATTTCGGCGGCAACCGGGTCGTTCTGACACGCCGCCCCGCCAACGCCGCCATCACCGTGGTTACACCGCCGCAGGATGATTATCCCGATACCTATACCGGTGCGATTCTGTCCGACGACGGCCCCGTCGACGCCATCGACAGGCCACCGGCGGAAGTCGGCACCTATGTCAGCACGCACCGGCTCGATCCTGTCTATCTCGAAGGCGAGGTGGTGACCGGTGCCACCTTGCCCGACACGGTCGAACTGCGCGAAATCCCCGACTACCGCTACCGCTACGTCTATGTGAATGGCCAGCAGGCGCTGGTCGACCCGCAGACACGGCGCATCATGTACGTCGTGCGCTGATTTTGCCTGGAAAGAATGACAAGTGAACTCGTGCCGCCCTCCTGCCGAGGCTGAGGGCGGCAAAAGGGTCGCTGAACAGCAGCAATTGCGCGAGAGCCGACGATCCCCTAGATCATGCGACCCGATGCGTTCGGCAGAGGAACTCGCGTGATATCAGATTCAGCCGCCTTCGAGCGCTATAGCAACACGGCCACCGAAAAGACGAACCTGCCGCGGCTGATAATTGGAACGGCAGTCGTCGTCCTGTTCTGGGTGGCGATCACCCTGGTTGTGGTGCTTGGCGGCACCTATGTCGCGATCGTCTGGCATGTATTGCCGGACGATCCGCGCGGGCCGCTTCAGGGCTTTCTGGCCTCGCCCATCGGCATACTCGCCGCACTCACCTCGTTTACCGGCATCTGGCTCGGCCTCTGGCTTGCCATGCGTTTCGTCCATGGCGAGCCGCTCTCGGCGCTTTTCGGCGCCAGTCGCCGCGTGTCCTTGTCGGGCTTCCTCAAGGGCCTGGTCGCGGTGCTGATCACATCGGCGCTTTCCGAAATCCTGCTCTACTGGCTACAGCCCGAAATCGCCCGCGGCACGATCAACCTGTCGACCTGGCTGCTGTTCCTGCTCCCGATCGTGGCGCTGACCCTGCTGCAGACCTCGTCCGAGGAGATGCTGTTTCGCGGCTATCTGCTGCGCGGCCTGGCCAGGCGCTTCGAGAGCCCTTACGTGTGGGCGCTATTGCCCGCTTTGCTGTTCACCTCCTTGCATTGGAGCCCGGGCTCGACCCCCGCCATCAACGCCTGCGTGCTGGCCTCGATCGCCGCCTTCGCCTTGCTGTTGACGCTGGTGGTTTATGTCACCGGCAATCTCGGCGCCGCCTTCGGCGCCCATCTCGGCAACAATCTCACCGGCTTCCTGCTGATCTCGCATCAGGAGAACTACAATTCCTTCGCCCTGTTCAACGCCAAGCCGCTGGAAGGTCCGGACTGGACGACGACGGATGCCGTCATCATCGCCGCCATCGGTATCGTCTGCACCTTGCTGACGATCCTGCTGCTTCTGCACCCGCGCTCGCCGCTGAAGGTTACGGCCGACCCTCGGGATGCAGGGTGAACTAAACAGGGACCGATCCAGAGACCGGGAAGCCGCCCTTGTCTTGACTCTTCGGCCGATTTCCTGTCTACAGCCCCGAAATCCGCGACGAGTATCCCTCCGAGCAAGCCGACCAGGACGCCAAAACCTTTTGAGGTGGGTGCTGTAAACAGATCCTGGAGGCCAACACCCGGCAGCGCTGAGCGCCCCCGGGTGCTTTTTGGTTTTGAGCTTTGCTTGGATGAGCGGCGCGAACGCACTACCTCTCGGGCACCATCGGGGTGCCTGAGAAAAAGGAAACGGAATGTTTGAATCGCTGCAGGAGCGCACAAGAGGCGTGGAGGGCCATCGGCCCGACAGGGATCACCATGAATCCAAGGCGCTCTCGCGCGGCGGGTTGACCAATGTTTGAATCACTTCAGGAGCGCCTTGGCTCCATCCTGAACGGCCTGACCGGCCGCGGCGCGCTGTCGGAGGCTGATGTCTCGGCGGCGTTGCGCGAGGTGCGCCGTGCGCTGCTCGAAGCCGACGTTGCGCTGGAAGTGGTGCGTTCCTTCACCGACAAGGTGCGCGAGAAGGCCGTCGGCGCGGCTGTCGTCAAGTCGATCAAGCCCGGACAGATGGTCGTCAAGATCGTCCATGACGAGTTGGTCGACATGCTCGGCGCCGAGGGCGTCGCCATCGACCTCAATGCGCCGGCGCCGGTCGTCATCATGATGGTCGGCCTGCAGGGCTCCGGCAAGACGACGACCTCCGCCAAGATCGCCAAGCGCCTGACCGAGCGCCAGAACAAGAAGGTTCTGATGGCCTCGCTCGACACGCGGCGGCCCGCGGCACAAGAGCAGCTGCGCCAGCTCGGCGAGCAGGTCAAAGTCGCGACGCTGCCTGTCATTGCGGGCCAGAACCCGGTCGACATCGCCAGGCGCGCCGTCCAGGCAGCCAAGCTCGGCGGTCATGACGTCGTCATCCTCGACACCGCCGGCCGCACCCATATTGACGAGCCGCTGATGGTGGAGATGGCCGACATCAAGAAGGTGTCGAGCCCGCACGAAATCCTGCTGGTCGCGGATTCGCTGACCGGCCAGGACGCCGTCAACCTTGCCAAAAGCTTCGATGAGCGCGTCGGCATCACCGGCCTGGTGCTGACTCGCATGGACGGCGATGGCCGTGGCGGTGCCGCGCTTTCGATGCGCGCCGTCACCGGCAAGCCGATCAAGCTGATCGGCACCGGCGAAAAGATGGACGGGCTGGAGGAATTCCACCCCAAGCGTATTGCAGACCGCATCCTCGGCATGGGCGACATCGTCTCGCTGGTCGAAAAGGCCGCCGAAAACATCGACGCCGAGCAGGCGGCGGCGATGGCCAAGAAGATGCAGTCGGGCAAGTTCGACCTGAACGACCTTGCCGGCCAGCTTCAGCAGATGTCGAAAATGGGCGGCATGGGCGGCATCATGGGCATGATGCCCGGCATGGGCAAAATGAAGGACCAGATGGCGGCCGCCGGCCTCGACGACAAGATGTTCGGCCGCCAGCTCGCCATCATCTCGTCGATGACCAAGGCCGAGCGCGCCAATCCGGACATGCTGAAACATTCGCGCAAGAAGCGCATCGCCGCCGGCTCAGGCACGGATGCGGCCGAGATCAACAAGCTCTTGAAAATGCATCGCGGCATGGCCGACATGATGAAGGCGATGGGCGGCAAGGGCAAAGGCGGCGGCCTGATGCGCGGCATGATGGGCGGCCTTGCCTCCAAGATGGGCCTCGGCGGCATGATGCCGGGTGGCCCCGGCGGCATGATGGGTGGCGGCATGCCCGACCTCTCCAAGATGGATCCCAAGCAGCTCGAAGCCTTGCAGAAGCAGATGCCCGGCCTTGGCGGCATGAAGGGCCCGCCCACCCCGAGCGGCGGTGGCCTGCCCGGTCTGCCCGGCGGCATGAAGCTTCCCGGCCTTGGCGGCGGTGGTCTGCCCGGCCTCGGAAAGAAGAAGTGAGGACGCTATGAACGAAGAAAAAGACATGGCCGACGCACGCACCATCCTGGCCGGCTATCGCGCCTCGATCGACAACATCGACGCCGCCCTCATTCATATGCTGGCCGAGCGCTTCCGCTGCACCAAGGCGGTCGGCGTGCTCAAGGCCGAGCATGGCCTGCCGCCCGCCGACCCGGCGCGCGAGCAGGAGCAGATCACCCGCCTTCGCCAGCTGGCGAAGGACGCTCATCTCGACCCCGATTTCGCGGAAAAATTCCTCAACTTCGTCGTCCGCGAAGTGATCCGCCATCACGAGCAGATCGCCGCGTCCAACGGCGCAAGCAAAACCGGCTAACAAAGTGCATGTCGCCCAAAAGTGCGCAGCGGTTTTGGGACAACGACCTGCACCAGACAAAGCCATTAACCCAACACTGAAATCAGAAATTTAGGAGAAATGAAATGCCCTTGAAGATCAGACTGGCCCGTGCGGGCTCGAAGAAGCGCCCTTACTACCACGTCGTCATTGCCGACGCCCGTTCGCCGCGCGACGGCCGGTTCATCGAGTCGATCGGCTCGTGGAACCCGCTGCTGCCCAAGGACGGCGAGCGCGTCAAGGTCGACGCCGACCGCGTCAAGCATTGGCTGTCGCACGGCGCTCAGCCGACCGACCGCGTGCTGCGCTTCCTCGATGAGGCCGGCCTCCTCAAGCGCGAAGCCCGCTCCAACCCGAAGAAGGCCGAGCCCGGCAAGAAGGCGCAGGAACGCGCCTCTCTGCTGAAGAAGGCCCAGGAAGACGCTGCCGCCGCCGTTGCCGCCGCTGCTGCAGCCCCGGCCGAAGCGGAAGCCGCCACCGCCGAATAAGCATCGCGTCATCGCATCGACAAAACGGCGGGCCTGTGCCCGCCGTTTTGCTAATGTGCGGCGATGTCATATGCGTTCGAACGAAAGATGACTGAGCGGACCGTCACGGAAGAGACCCTTTTCGGCGGCGTAGCCGGAACGCTGTTGCGATGCGCCGGCGCCACGACAGGCGTCGTCGTGCTCAGCGGATCGAGCGGCCGCATCGACGTCACCCGCGCCCGGCTCTTTGCCAAGGAAGGAGCATCCGCTCTCGCGCTGCAATGGTTTGGCGGCGAAGGTCAGGTGCCCGGCATTTGCGAGATCCCGCTCGAAACGTTTTTCGCGGCGACCGACTATCTTGTCCAGATGGGATGCCGGCGCATCGTCTATGTCGGGACCTCGAAAGGCGCCGAGGCCTCCCTGCTTGCGGCGGCTCACGATCCACGCATCGGCCTCGTGGTTGCGATCAGCCCGACATCGGTGGTCTGGGGCAATATCGGGCCGGGCCGCGACGGCGTCAGCTGGCCGGAACGATCGTCGTGGACGCTCGAGGGGATTCCTTTGCCGTTTGTCCCAAGCAATCCCGCTTGGAACGCTGAGTATGTCGATGGTCTGGTGTCCTACCGGGGGCTCTTCCTACGTGCCTTGCAAACCTTCAAGGACGCAGCGGCCAAGGCTGCCATTCCCGTCGAAGCTATTTCAGCCGACATTGTTCTGGTTGCGGGCGGCGACGACGCGCTATGGCCATCGCTGGATTTTGCCCAGTCGATCGTTCGGCGTCGCCAGGACACCGCAATGACCACCTGCCTCGTCTCAGTGCCCGACGCCGGCCACCGCATTCTGCTGCCGGGCGAAATCACGCCGCGCTCGAGGCTGCATGCCCATGGCGGCAATGACGACGCCGACACGCGCCTGGGCCGCCTGGCTTGGGAGCATATCCGGGGATTGCTGTAGCGCAGGCAGCCATGGTCCAGCTGCCTTGGGCAACAGCGAAACCGGCGATCTATAGCCGCCGGTTTCCGATGTTGGATCTGGCTGTGTTCAATAACCGTCGGGGCAGCTGGCGATATAGGTGCGCCCGTTGCGGCCGCGGTAGCGACATTGACCGCTTTCGCTGGCACGGCCGATCAGCGCGCCGGCTACGGCGCCGACGGCGCCGCCGACGACGGCGCCCTGAACCGGATCATTTGCCACAGCTGCGCCAACCGCCGCGCCGCCGAGACCGCCGACCGCGGCACCCTTTTCGGTTTGCGAGCACGCACCCAGTGCGGTCGCCAGTACCAGAATGATCATCGCTTTTTTCATTGTCGTTCCTCTCTCACGCGGATCGCCGTCCTCGCCGCCACGGCTCTAACTCCCAGACAGCTGATTTGATCCCGAAGACGTGAGAGATCCCGGTGCGCCCGCCTGTCACATTCGTAACGACCGCCGCCGAGCTTGTTGAAAATGCAGGACGTTTTACCTTTCAGTGGCCTTCTTCAGATTGGCGAGGCCAGCCTCGAAATCCTTGCCGATCAGCGTATCGAAATTCATGAAGAGGCCCAAAAGCTTGGCAATGAAGGGCCGGCTGCCGCGCATTGCCCAGGTGACTGCGGTGGTGTCGCCCGAGGGCTTCAGGATGAAGTCGACGCTGTTGTTGGCCCGGAACGGCTTCTCGAAGTCGAGCTTCAGCGACACCAGCGAGGATGGCACGGAATTGACGATCTCCATGCGTCCCTTGCCGGCCTTGGCATTGCCTTCCCAGGCGTAGGCGGCGCCCTTGCCGGCATCAGCGCCCGACAGCGTGCGCTTCATCTCGGGGTCGAGCTTTTCGTAGGGTGACCACTCCGGCCAGTGCTTGAAATTGTTGATCAGCGGAAAAATCGCTTCCGGCGCGGCCTTGATGCTGGCGGTGCGGGCGGTGACGAAATCATTCGACCTCGTCGCCGCATAGATGAGCACGGCGGCGATGATGACGACTAGGATGATGAGAATGGTGCTGGGCATGTTTTTCTCCTCGCTTAACGGCTGAACGGGATCAGGGCGCGCACGCTTGGGTCGCGCAGATAGAGACCGCCCCACAGGATGATGCCGAGATAGACGCTAAACAGCGTGTGCGAAAACAACGGGCTGCCGACGCGCATGTTTGTGGCGATGGCGCCGCCGAGATAGCCGGTGAGCAGGATGGCGCCGAGCACCGAGGTGCGGGGCAGCGCATAGAGCGCGGTCGAGATCAGCCCGATAATGCCGAGCGTGCGCGCGACATTGACATCGGCCGGCCAGCCGAGCGGCACCATGGTCTGGGTGACGACATCGAGCGGCGGCAGCTTGATGACGCCGTCGAAGATCATGAACAGGATGATGAGGCCGCTGAGCACGCGGCCGGTCCACAGGGCGCCCGATGAGACGGGCATGGTTTGAGAAATACTCACGGGTGTTCCCTCCTAAGCGGGTCGAGCCGTTTGCTGGCTTCGGACCAAGGACGAGCGATGGGGCGGCGATCCTACAGGGTGCGGATTCTTTTTGGGTAGCAGCAAGCAAAAGCCGCTGCGTGGCGATCCTTCACACCCCCCTCTGGCCCGCCGGCCATCTCCCCCGCAAGGGGGGAGATTACACGCTCGACCGCTTCGGCAATGTTCCATGAATGAGCGGAGCATCGAAACCGCCGATCTCCCTCCTTGCGGGGGAGATGCCCGGCAGGGCAGAGGGGGGTGCTGTCCCTTGACGGACTATCGACATCCACCAGTCACGGCTATTGATAGGGCTGGGAGAGAGACGAGCGAATGGCCGGCGAGACTGATCTGAAAAAGCTGCTGGCGGCGATGACGCCGGAACTGCTTCCCGGCGTCCATGTCTTCGCCACCCTGGTCCCCGGTGCACCGGTTCCCGAGACGCTCAATCCGGTGATGTGGTTTCGCGAGAAGGAGGGCACGACGCTGATCTTGCCCGAAGACCAGGCCGCCGGGCTGCAGTCCGCCTTCGGCTGCCGCATGATCACCCTGAACGTCCACTCCTCGCTGGAAGCCGTCGGCTTCCTCGCCGCCATCACCGCCCGGCTGGCTGCCGCCGGCATGGGCGTCAATCCGGTCTCTGCTTTCTATCATGACCATCTGTTCGTGCCCGCTGAGCGGGCCGAGGAAGCGATGGAGTTATTGCGCCAACTGGCCAAGGATAGCGCCGGCTGAGTATCAAGCTCGACGCACGTAGAGAATATCCGGCAGGCCTTCTTCATTGGTGGTGCCGTCGCCGAACGCCTCGGGGCGAAAGCCATGGCGCTCGTAGAAGCGACGCGCGCCGGTGTTGGCCTGGAAACAATGCAGTTTAACGATCCGCAGTGCCGCCGTCGCTTGCACCAGCAACCGGCTGCCTATGCCTTGCCCAATCCAGGCGGGGTCGAGATAGAGCTGTTCCACCCAATCGCCGCTGAGGGCAATGAAGCCGACAATGCCGGTGCCGACCTCGGCGACCGTCACCTGCTGCCGGGACAGCACGATCTCGCGGATGAAGGCAATATCCTCATCCGGCGTGTGGATGACCGGCATCCAGGAGAACGAGCCAAGTGCGGCCCGCATGACAATGGCGATGGTCGCGGCATCCAAAGCCGTGGCGGGGAGCAGCACGATTTTGGTGGGATCGTTCAAAGGCGTTTCTCAACAGAGGTCAGCGCTGCCCCTCATCCCCCTGCCGGGACCTTCTCCCCGAGGACGGGGAGAAGGAAGGCTTCGGCCGAAGGCCGAGCCCGCGACTGCGGGTCGCCGGCTTTCCGGCGCCCCCGCGGAGGGCCCGCCGCGGCAGCGGCGATACGGCCCGTGAGCGATAAACGGAATCGGCCGAAGGCCGAACCCCGTGAGCGAAAACAAACCAGCCGTCAGGCCGCCTTCTTCTTCGGCTGGATCAGGCCGCGCTCGACCAGAAGCTCGGCGATCTGCACCGCGTTCAGCGCCGCGCCCTTGCGCAGATTATCGGAGACGATCCACATCGACAGGCCGTTGTCGATGGTCGAGTCCTCGCGGATGCGCGAGATGAAGGTGGCGTCCTCGCCGGCCGATTCCAGCGGCGTGATATAGCCGCCATCCTCGCGCTTGTCCAAGACCTGGCAGCCCGGCGCCTCGCGCAGGATGTCGCGCGCCTCGTCGGCGGTGATCGGCTTTTCGAACTCGATGTTGACGGCTTCGGAATGGCCGATGAACACCGGCACGCGCACACAGGTCGCCGTCAGCTTGATCTTGGGGTCGAGCATCTTCTTGGTCTCGGCGACCATCTTCCACTCTTCCTTGGTCGAGCCGTCGTCGAGGAAGACGTCGATATGCGGAATGACGTTGAAGGCGATGCGCTTGGTGAACTTCTTGACCTCGACGCCATCGGCGACGAACACCGCGCGGGTCTGTGTAAAGAGTTCGTCCATGCCTTCCTTGCCGGCGCCGGATACCGATTGATAGGTGGCGACGACGACGCGCTTGATGGTGGCGACATCGTGCAGCGGCTTCAGCGCCACGACCAGCTGCGCCGTCGAGCAGTTCGGATTGGCGATGATGTTCTTGCGGGTGAACAGCGAGATCGCATCCGGGTTCACTTCCGGCACGATCAGCGGCACGTCCTGGTCATAGCGGAAGGCCGACGAGTTATCGATGACGACGCAGCCCTGCTTGCCGATCTTCGGCGACCACTCCTTCGAGACGTTGCCTCCGGCCGACATGATGCAGATGTCGGTGTCGGAAAAATCATACTGGTCGAGCGTCTTGACCTTCAGCGAACGGTCGCCGAACGACACTTCGGTGCCCTGGCTGCGCCGCGAGGCCAGCGCCACGACTTCGCTTACCGGAAAGCCGCGCTCTTCCAGTATGTTGAGCATTTCGCGACCCACATTGCCCGTGGCGCCGACTACCGCAACCTTGAAACTCATCAGAAATCTCCTGTCCCTCTCCGCTTGGTTTTTGGAGAAAACCCGCCGGCCAATGCGGGTTCCGTCCCCCGGGCCGGACCCGGGAGAGGGTGGTTAGGCCAAGGGAATCACACCGTGGTGGTGGTTTTTTTGGCCATGGTTTTGCTGGAACGGTGAGACGCGCCGACGCGCCCGGCCCCATGATTGTGGCCGGGGAAGTCGAACGCAAGAAGAGCCATCAGAAGGCCGCGCATCGAAAATGATCCCGTTCGATGCCGGCTTTTACGCGGTTTGCGTCAGGAGTCAATTGCGGCCAGGCACACGCCTGCCCTGTACAATAGCGGCCGCAAGAAGTACGAACGCCCAAATAGTGTTTGGCTGGCGTGCGTCAGCCCCGGCATGTGCTCCATGATGAGCCCAGACCCTGAATTCCGAAAGAGTGAGATGTCCAATTTCGAAGCTATTGTTCCTGCGCTGGCAGAAGCGCTGGAAAAACGCGGCTATACCGAGCTGACGCCAGTGCAGAAGGCCGTGCTGGAGCTCGGCGAGTCCGACGCTCTGGTGTCGGCGCAGACCGGCTCAGGCAAGACCGTCGCCTTCGGCCTCGCTTTGGCGCCGACCCTTCTTGGAAGTGCCGAACGTTTTGACCAGGCTGGCGCACCGCTGGCGCTGGCCGTGGCGCCGACGCGCGAGCTCGCTCTGCAGGTGATGCGCGAATTGCAATGGCTCTACGCGCCGACCGGCGCCACCGTCGCGTCCTGCGTCGGCGGCATGGACATGCGCTCCGAACGGCGCGTGCTGGAGCGCGGCGCCCACATCGTCGTCGGCACGCCCGGCCGCCTGCGCGACCACATCACCCGCAACTCCCTCGACATGTCGGCGCTGAAAGCCGTGGTGCTGGACGAGGCCGACGAGATGCTCGACCTCGGCTTTCGCGAGGACCTCGAATTCATCCTCGATGCCGCACCGGCTCAGCGCCGCACGCTGATGTTTTCGGCCACCGTGCCGCGCTCGATCGCCACGCTGGCGCAAGGCTATCAGCGCGACGCCTTACGCATCTCGGCCGGCGGCGAGGAAAAGCAGCATCTCGATATCGAATACCGGGCGCTGAATGTCGCCTATCCCGACCGCGAGAACGCCATCATCAACGTGCTGCGCTTTTACGAGGCGAAGAACGCGCTGGTGTTCTGCAACACCCGCGCCGCCGTCAATCATCTGACGGCACGCTTCAACAACCGCAATTTTTCCGTCGTCGCACTGTCGGGCGAGCTCAGCCAGAACGAACGCACCCACGCGCTGCAGGCGATGCGCGACGGACGCGCCAAAGTCTGCATCGCCACGGATGTCGCCGCGCGCGGCATCGACCTGCCCAATCTCGAACTGGTCATCCATGCCGATCTGCCGACCAATCCCGAAACGCTGCTGCATCGCAGCGGCCGTACCGGCCGCGCCGGCCGCAAGGGTGTCAGCGCGCTGATCGTGCCCAACGGCGCCCGCAAGCGCACCGAGCGCCTGCTGCAGAATGCAGGGCTGAAGGCGACATGGGCGAGCCCGCCCTCGGCCGACGACGTGATCAAGCGCGACGACGAGCGCATCCTTGCCGATCCAGCCTTCGACGAGCCGGTGGCCGAGGACGAGCGCGGCTTCATCGACGCGCTTCTGGCCAGGCATGGCGCCGAACAGATTGCGGCCGCCTTCGTGCGCCAATGCCGCGCCAGCCGCTCGGCGCCCGAGGAGCTTACGGATGTCGCACCGTTCACGCCTTCGCGTGACAAACCGGCGGGCGAAAAATTCGAGCGCCGCGATGAAGCGCCAGGCCGGCGCGACGATTTCGGCGACAGTGTCTGGTTCTCGCTGTCGATCGGGCGCAAGCAGAATGCCGAGCCGCGCTGGCTGATCCCGATGCTGTGCCGCACCGGCAACATCTCCAAGCGCGAGATCGGCTCCATCAAGATGCAGCAGGATGAGACCTACGTGCAGATCGCGGCCGACTGGGCCGATCGCTTCCTCGCCGCCATCGGCCCCGACAAGAAGCTGCAGGGCAACATCGTGGTGAAGCGGCTGGACGGCACGCCCGACCTGTCGCGGGCCGGCTACCAGGCGCCGAAGCCCGACAAGAAGCCGCATCGCGGCAAGCGCCCGTTCGAGGCGCCGCAAAGCGCACACAAGCCGAAATTCGAGAAGCGGGAACGGCCCGCCGGCGATGCAAAGCCTTGGGCCGGGAAACCGAAATTCGACAAGGCTGGACCGCCGAAGAACAAGAAACCGAAGAAGCGGCCGGTTTGAGGCTCTTATCGGCCAATTACAGATGTAGGCGCTGCCCCTCATTGCCCTGCCGGGCGTTTCTCCCCGTATAGTGACGGGGAGAAAGGGCTGATGTCCGAACCGGATAGATAGGTAACAGAATGGACCGATAGCATGGGTGACAGTTTTCTTGTCCGCCGGAGGACCGGCGATGGTT
>NZ_JAMYUO010000030.1:0-68105 GCF_040323125.1 Mesorhizobium sp. M0062 | reverse complement strand
TTCGGGGCGGCTGGCTAATGGGGGGGGGGCGCCTAGTTTGCTTGTATTTGTTGTGTTCACGGCCCCCCCCCCTCTGCGTCCTCCTTCGCTCGACACCTCTCCCCCGATCGACGGGGTAGAGGAAGGGCGCGAACTTATGCAGACCAGCGCCTTTCCTCTCCCTCCGGAGGGGGGAGAGGTGGCGCCGCGAAGCGGCGACGGAGTGGGGGAAGCCCTCCGCGAAA
This sequence comes from Mesorhizobium sp. M0062, assembly GCF_040323125.1. NCBI lineage: Bacteria > Pseudomonadati > Pseudomonadota > Alphaproteobacteria > Hyphomicrobiales > Phyllobacteriaceae > Mesorhizobium > Mesorhizobium sp. M0062. The sequence goes on along the minus strand of NZ_JAMYUO010000030.1, from coordinate 67,881 downwards.
CGCGAAGCCGCCGAAAAACGGCGGCAACTCGGCGAGTGCAAAAACTCAAACAAGAAAAAAAGTCATGACAAAGAAGCCGGAAAAGCCGGGCTCCGCCAGCATTCGCGTCCTCAAAACACGAATCAAGAAGAAGTCGGGCCTCAAAGAATCGTCGCGCCGCTGGCTGCAGCGCCACATCAATGATCCCTATGTCCAGCGCTCCAAGGCCGACGGCTACCGGTCGCGCGCGGCCTACAAGCTGATCGAGATCGACGACAAGCACCATCTCTTGAAGCCCGGCATGAAGGTCATCGACCTCGGTGCGGCCCCCGGCGGCTGGTGCCAGGTGGCGGCCGCGAGGACCAAGTCGACGGCAGAAAATCCGCATGTCATCGGCATCGACTATATCGAAATGCCCGCCGTGCCCGGCGCGCCGGTGCTGCTGATGGACTTCCTTAACCCCGAGGCGCCGCAAAAGCTCGCCGAAGCGCTGGGCGGCGACCCCGATGTCGTGCTGTCCGACATGGCGGCGCCGACCACCGGCCACAAGCGAACCGACCACATCCGCACCATGCATCTGTGCGAAGTGGCCGCCGATTTCGCGCTGTCGGTGCTGAAGCCGGGCGGGCACTTTCTGGCCAAGACGTTTCAGGGCGGCGCGGAGAACGAGCTGCTGTCGATGCTCAAGAAGAACTTCCGCTCAGTGCATCACGTCAAGCCGCCGGCGTCGCGCGATGAGTCGGTGGAGTTGTATCTGCTGGCGAAGGATTTTAAGGGCAGAGACGGCACGGCGTGAAAGACGCTTCGTAGCGTTCCGTCCCTCTGTCCTGCCGGACATCTCGCCCGCAAGGGGGGAGATTGGCAGGTGCGACCGCCTCGCCATTCCTTCAAAGTTGCAAGATTGGCGAAAGCCGCGTGATATCCGATCTCCCCCCTTGCGGGGGAGATGGCCGGCAGGCCAGAGGGGGGCGTGAAGGATCGCCGACGTCGACGATTTTCGTCGCGCCGCCCCTTACTTCCCAGCCGTGCTCACCGGCTCCAGCGTCTTCGGCGTCGTCAGCCGGCCATGTCCCGACACGGCATTGCCGGCATCCGGCGCCAGCCGCATGAATGACACGGACGCTGCCGCCGACACCGCCGCCACGATGAAGAAGGCGATGTGGAAATCGCCGAGCGCCAGCGGTCCGCCATGGATCGAGGTCGAGACTTCCAGGATGCCGCCGGCCAGCGCCACGCCGAGCGCGATCGACAGTTGCTGGAACACCGCCGTGATCGGCGTTGCCTTGCTGGTGTCTTCAGCCGTCACCTCGGCATAGGAGAGCGCGTTGACGCCGGTGAAGAACATCGAGCGGATGAAGCCGCCGACCAGCAATATCGCCAGCATCAGCGCGTAAGGCGTCTCCGGCGTGAACAGGCCGTATATGGCGATCGATGCCGCGGCGATCAGCGAGCCCCAGATCAGCACCCGGCGGAACCCCGCAAGCCGGAAGATCAGCGCGGTAACGAATTTCATGCCGATGGCGCCGATAGCCGAGACGAAGGTGATCATGCCCGACTGGAACGGCGTCAGCCCGAAGCCGATCTGGAACATGAGGGGCAACAGGAACGGCACCGCCCCGATGCCGATGCGAAACAGCGAGCCGCCGAGCACCGAGGAGCGGAACACCGGGTTGCGGAACAGTTCCAGCGCCAGCAGCGGGTTCTTGGCGCGCCGCGCATGCAGGAGATAGAGCACGCCGGAAATCAGCCCGACCGCCACGGTGATGAGGCCGGTCGCCGGCGGCAGATAGGGCAGGCTGACCACCGACAGGCCGAAGATGACGCCGGAGGCCGCCAGCCCGCTCAGTACGAAACCGACGAAATCGAGCGGCGGCGTCTCCATCGAGTCGGTTTGCGGCAGGAAGCGCGTCGCCAGCCAGATGCCGATCAGGCCGATCGGCACGTTGATCAGAAAGATCCAATGCCAGGTGAAATAGGTGGTGATGAAGCCGCCGATCGGTGGTCCCACAAGCGGGCCGACCAGCGCCGGCACCGTCAGCCACGACATGGCCGCGACCAGCTCGCTCTTCGGCGTCGCGCGCACCAGGACCAGCCGGCCGACCGGCGTCATCATGGCGCCGCCTATGCCTTGCAGGAAGCGCGAGACGACAAAGGCCGGCAGTGAATTGGAGATGGCGCAGCAGACCGAGCCGACGATGAAGACGCCGATCGCGGCGCGAAAAATGGTCTTGGCGCCGAACCGGTCGGCCATCCAGCCGCTGATCGGAATGAAGATCGCCAGCGCCACCAGATAGGCGGTCAGCGCCAGCTTGAGCGCGATCGGGCTGGTGTGGATGTCGACGGCAATCGCCGGCAGCGATGTCGCGATGACGGTCGAATCCATGTTTTCCATGAACAAGGCGACCGCCAGAATGAGCGGAATGATGCGGTTCAACGAACGCGTCCGAACTGGTCTAAATGTGCCTGCCGGCCAATCCAAACAATGAAAAGGCGGGCAAGCCGATACGAACCGGCGGTTATCACGCCTCAGGCGCGATGTCGCATTAATTTGCTGTCACTTTTGTGCGACCGCGCGCGGACAAGAGGCGTCGCTGCGTTTCGCCACATTGAATGAACTTGCGAAAATTGACCGGGTTCACTATGCTGTAGTGAATATAACTACTATATGGACAATGCCATGGAAGAAGCCGTTTCCGCAGCCGACGCCAACCGCAAATTCTCGCTCCTCCTGCGCGGTGTCCGCGAAGGACAGAGCTATGTCGTGACCAGCCATGGGCGCCCCGTGGCGCGGATCGTGCCTGCAGGGCAGCCCGACCCTGCGGCGTCTCGTTCGCGCACAGCGCTGCTGTCGCGCCTCGAACGCCAGCCTGTTGTAGAAGCCGGGCGCTGGAGCCGCGACGAGCTTTACGAGGACGAGCGGTGAAGGTCGCGCTCGATACCAACATCCTTGTTTATGCCGAGGGGATCAACGGAGCCGAGAAGCGCGACATCGTTTTCGGCCTGCTGCACGACATTGCGCAAGAGGCAGCCGTCATTCCAGTCCAGGTGCTCGGCGAATTGTTCACCGTTCTCACACGCAAGGCCGGACGATCACGTGCACAAGCGCGCGACGCCCTGTTGAGCTGGCGCGACGCGTTTCCGGTTGTCGGCACGACGCCGGAGGTGATGACGGTCGCGGCTGATCTTGCGACCGATCACCATTTCGGCATCTGGGATGCGACCATCCTGTCTGTTGCCTCGCAAACCGGTTGCCGGCTGCTGCTGTCGGAAGATCTGCAGGACGGCTTCACCTGGGGCGGCGTAACGGTCGTCAATCCTTTCGCGTCACCGCGCCATGTCTTGCTCGATGCCCTGTTGGGCAAGTCCGCCGAATAGGCCACGACCGGCTTTTCAACCACGCCGCGACGTGTTACCAGCCAGCGCCAATCCTGAAAGGGAAGAAACGAGTCGGCGCTGTCCATTTCGGTCCAGCGCTTTTTTGTATTCTCCCGGCGCTTTTCGTATCCGAGGACTGGCCATGGCAAAAATCATCGAAACGTCCACCGGCGCGCTGGCGCTGACCTTTGACGACGTGCTGTTGCAGCCCGGTCATTCCGAGGTCATGCCCGGTGAGACCGACATCCGCACCCGCATCGCCACCGACATCGACCTCAACGTGCCGATCCTGTCGGCCGCCATGGACACCGTCACCGAGGCGAGGCTTGCCATCGCCATGGCGCAGGCCGGCGGCATCGGCGTCATCCACCGCAATTTCTCGCCGGCCGAACAGGCCGAGCAGGTGCGTCAGGTCAAGAAGTTCGAATCGGGCATGGTCATCAATCCGGTCACCATCGGCCCCGACGCCACCCTGGCCGACGCGCTGGCGCTGATGCGCACCTATTCCATCTCGGGCATTCCGGTGGTCGAGAATGGCGGCACCGGCGGCCAGAAGATCGGCCGCCTCGTCGGCATCCTGACCAACCGCGACGTGCGCTTCGCCTCCGATCCGGGGCAGAAAGTCTACGAATTGATGACCCGTGAGAACCTGATCACGGTCAAGGAGAATGTCGACCAGGACGAGGCCAAGCGGCTGCTGCATCAGCACCGCATCGAAAAGCTCGTCGTCGTGGACAAGTCCGGCAATTGCGTCGGCCTGATCACCGTCAAGGACATCGAGAAGTCGCAGCTCAACCCGCACGCCACCAAGGATGCGCAGGGGCGCCTGCGGGCGGCGGCCGCCACCAGCGTCGGCGATGACGGCTTCGAGCGCGCCGAGCGGTTGATCGATGCCGGTGTCGACCTCCTGGTCATCGACACCGCGCATGGCCATTCGCAGCGCGTGCTCGATGCGGTGACGCGGGCCAAGAAGCTTTCCAATTCCGTCCGCATCCTGGCCGGCAACGTCGCCACCGCCGAAGGCACGCAGGCGCTGATCGACGCCGGCGCCGATGCCGTCAAGGTCGGCATCGGCCCGGGCTCGATCTGCACCACGCGCATCGTCGCCGGCGTCGGCGTGCCGCAGCTTTCGGCGATCATGTCGGCGGTCGAGACGGCGCATAGATCCGGCGTGTCGGTCATCGCCGACGGCGGCATCAAATATTCGGGCGATCTGGCCAAGGCGCTTGCCGCCGGCGCCAGTGCGGCCATGATCGGCTCGCTGCTCGCCGGGACCGATGAAAGCCCGGGCGAGGTCTATCTGCACCAGGGCCGCTCCTTCAAGGCCTATCGCGGCATGGGCTCTGTCGGCGCAATGGCGCGCGGCTCGGCCGATCGCTACTTCCAGGCCGAGGTTCGCGACACGCTGAAACTGGTCCCGGAAGGCATTGAAGGGCAGGTGCCCTACAAGGGACCTGTGTCTGGCGTGCTGCACCAGCTTGCGGGCGGGCTAAAAGCCGCTATGGGTTATGTCGGTGGCCGCGACCTTGCCGATTTTCGCGAACGCGCCACCTTTGTGCGCATATCCAACGCCGGACTTCGTGAAAGCCACGCCCATGACGTCACGATTACCCGCGAAAGCCCGAACTATCCTGGCGGAGCCTGACCGGCAGCCAGAGCGGTACATGCTCTGGCGCCACCAGGCGACGATCGTGCTGCGGCTGGCGCGCCATGCCGGCGCGCTGTGCTTTGCCGCCGCGGCGGTTTTCATCATCATGACGCTGCTGGAATTCTTCTATTTCCGCCGGCTGAGCGGTGGCCTGCCGTCGCTCGACGTGCGCCTTGGCGGGTTCACGCCCGATGAGGGCATGGCCTGGCTGACGGCACTCGGCCGACGCGGCAGCGAGATCATCCTGGTCTGGCACTATTTGACTTTCGACCTTCTCTTCCCGGCGCTGCTGTCGCTGACCATGGTCAGCCTGATCCTGGCAACGGGGCGGCGGCTGAAGAATTTTCGTGCCATGCCGGTGCAGCTTCAGGCGCTGTTCGCGCTGGTCATCGTGCTGCCCTACACATGCGCCGACTACGCCCAGAACATTGCGGTGGCGCGGCTCTTATCCGATGCGCTGTCGGCCAACCCGGATTCTCTGTCTTTGGCCTCGTCGCTGATCGTCACCAAATTCGCGCTGCTGGCGATCCCCGTCATCGTCATCGCGTTTTTGATCCTTGCCGCCCAGCGGCGTCCACAGGCATGAACGACAGAGCAGGGGCAACGCCATGAGCCAGACCGCGATTTTCTGGCCGATGCTGGCGCAGGTGTTGCTCGTCTATATCGTCTATGTCGTGATGGGCCGGCGCCGCTACGGCGCGGTCAAATCGGGCGAGGCCAAGGTCGGTCAATACAAGGTGCGCACGACCGAGCCCGGGTCGAGCGTCACGGTTGCCAACAATCTCATCAACCAGTTTGAACTGCCGGTGCTGTTCTATGTGCTGTGCCTGGCGCTGCACGCGACCAATGGCGTCAATTATCTGACCCTGGCCTTGATGTGGATTTTCGTGATTTCCCGCTATGGCCACGCCTGGGTCCACCTCACCAGCAACAATCTGCGGTTTCGCAGCCGCGCCTTCTACGTCGGCGCGATCATTCTCTTGCTGGCATGGATCTGGTTCGCGCTACACCTGCTCGGAGCGGTGTAGGGCAGTTGTTTACCCTCCCCCTTGTGGGGAGGGTCGCTCCGCGCAGCGGAGCGGGGTGGGGGTCTACAAATCGAACACCGCGATCTTGCGCTTGTCGAACTTGATGCCGATTTCGCCGCGCACCAGCTTCAGTGCGGCTTCGCCGAACACGGCGCGTCGCCAGCCCTGCAGGGCCGGCACGTCGGCATCCTCGCCCTCGGCGGCGATGCGGTCGATGTCGTCGCTGGACGCCAGCACTTTCGAGGCGACGCCTTCCTTCTCGGCGACGATCCGCAACAGAACCTTCAGCAGCTCGGAGGCGGCATTGGAGCCCTCGGGCGGCTGAAAGCTCTTGGGCAGCTTCGGCATCTCTTCGCGGGGCAAAGCGAGCGCCGTGTTGACCGCGCCAAGCAATGCGGTAGCCGTCGACGAACGCTCCCAGCCTTTCGGCGTCGTGCGCAGCTTGCCCAACGCTGCCGCATCGCGCGGCGCCTGCTGGGCGACCTCGTATATGGCGTCGTCCTTGAGCACCCGGCCGCGCGGCACGTCACGCTCGCGCGCCTCGCGTTCGCGCCATGCCGCCACCGTCTGCACGATCGCCAGCTCCTGCGGCTTGCGCAGCCGCATCTTCAGCCGCTTCCAAGCGTCTTCGGGGTGCGGATCGTAGGTCTCGCGCGAAGTCAGCACCTCCATTTCCTCGTTTAGCCAATGGGCGCGGTTTTCCCGCTCCAGTTCGGCGCTGAGATGCTTATAGACGTCGATCAGATGGGTGACGTCGGCCAAGGCATAGTCGAGTTGCTTGTCCGACAGCGGCCGGTGGCGCCAGTCGGTGAAACGCGAGGATTTGTCGAGCCGTGCGCCGGTGATGCGCTGCACCAGCTGATCGTAGGAGACGCTGTCGCCGAAGCCGCAGACCATGGCCGCGACCTGGGTGTCGAACACCGGATGGGGCACCAGATCGCCGAGATGGACGATGATTTCAATGTCCTGGCGCGCGGCATGGAAAACCTTGACCACCGCCTCATTGGCCATCAGCCGGAAGAACGGGGCGAGGTTGATGTCGGGCGCCAGCGGGTCGATCAGCGCGGTGACGCCGGGCGCCGCCATCTGGATCAGGCACAGAATCGGCCAGAATGTCGTTTCGCGGATGAATTCGGTGTCGACGGTGACGAAATCCGACTTTTCAAAAGCGGCGAGAACGGACTCGAGCTCATTTTGGGTGGTGATGACGTGCATCAAATCGCTTTTTAGTAACGGGTAAGGTTCTCTTTCAATTTCAGCCATGGGCGCTTTCGTCAAGCCGCCCTTCGGTCAAGTATCAGCCGATCCGTCGGAATCGCCATTTCTGCGCGCCAGCCGCGCGAAGACGGTTGATGTGCGCAGCAGCGCCGTGAAGCGGCTGCGCTTGCCCGCCGGCACGCTGCCGCGCACCTGCATGCGGTAGAGAATGACGGCGATGAGGGTGGCGTAGACGACTGCGCTGAAGACAAACAGGGCGCCCGGTCCGAAATGTTGCATCACTGCGGACGCCGCGAAGGGGCCACCAATGGCGCCGAAGGAATAGAACAGCATCAAGGCGGCGTTGATCAGCACGAACTCGCCCTTGTCGGCGCGGTCGTTGGAATGCGCCGCCGATAGCGAATAGAGCGGCATGGCGAAGCTGCCGAAGATGAAGACGATGATCAAATTGAGGGTCGGATCGGCGCCGGCGACGAAGACCAGCGCCAGCGCCGCGAACATGGCGCCGCATGTCGTGGCCAAAAGCACCGCGCGCCGATCCCAGCGGTCGGAGAGGTAGCCCAGCGGATACTGGATGAGGGCGCCGCCGAAGATGCCGACGCTGACGAAGGTGACGACATCGGCCACCGACATGCCGATCTGCTCGGCATAGACCGGCGACAGCGTGCGGAACGCGCTGTTGGTGACGCCGACGCAGATGCAGCCGAAGCAGCCGAGCGGCGAAATCCGCCAGACGCGGGCGAGATCGAGCTTGACGTCTTCCGGCGGCGTCGGGTTGGAGCGGTCGCCGAGCGACACCGGAACCAGCGACAGCGTGATCATCATCGACATGATGGCGAAGATGGCAAAGCCGCCGGGGCCGAAGATCGGGATCAGGAACTGCGCGCCGGTCACCGAGCCGATATCGACCATGCGGTAGATGGCCAGCACGCGCGCACGATCCTTGTTTTCGACGCCGGAGTTCAGCCAGGCTTCCATGACGGTGAACAGACCGGCAAAGCAGAAACCGCCGGCAAAGCGCACCGCGCACCACATCACCGGATCGATGATCAGCACCAGGAGCAGCGTACTGGCCGCGGCGATGGCGGCGAGCGCTGAAAACGTCCGGACATGGCCGACTGCCTTGAGGATGCGGGTGACTGCGAGGCAACCAAGCAGGAAGCCGGCGAAATAGAACGTGCCCATCAGGCCGATGTCGGAGGCCGAAAACCCTTCCTGCGCGCCGCGCAACGCGATCAGCGTGCCCTGCAGCCCGTTGCCGCCAAGCAGGATGCCGGCGGCGATGAGGAGCGGGATCAGCGGGCGGATGGAGGACATACGGAACCGTTGCTTAGGTGGCTCCACAGTTCTGAACCATCGGTGTGGCCAATGCCAGTGGCTTGTCCCGCCGCCAACAGGTGTGTGGCTTCAAGTGCGGCCGTTCAAGCTCCGTCGGCCCTCGCCAAAGCTTCGCTCGCCGGCGCAGGCTTGCCCCGGGACGCCCTTCGGCCAAGCGAGCCGGCAGTCAGCAGGCTGAGGATGATGAAGGGGATGCCGATACCGAAGGCCGAGCGAATGCCCCAATGGTCGGAGACGAAGCCGAGCAATGGCGGGCCGAGCAGGAAGGCGACGAAGGAGATCTGCGACAGCGCCGCGACATTGATTGCCGCGGAGCGGTCCGTGCGTTGGGCCGCCGCCGAGATCGCCAGCGGAAAGATCGCGCTGCTGCCGATGCCAAGTAGCGCAAAGCCCAGCATCGATACGAGCGGGGAGGCGAGAAGAAGACGAGCAGCACGCCGACCGCCATCGTCGCCAGCAGCACCCGCGCCACGACGCTCGGCGAGTGGCGGTCGACAAAGGAGTCGGCAAAGAAGCGCGTGCTCGCTTGCGAGAATGCAAACAGCGCCACGGTGAAGCCGGCGACGAAAGGGCCCGCATCGAACACGGTGCGCATGTAGATTGCCGACCAGTCGATGCTGGCGCCTTCCATCAGCATCGCCGACAGTGTCACCGCGACGAGGACGAGGATCGGCAGCGTCGGCCGCGCCAGCGTTGGCGCCGTCTCGTCATTGCCGGCGAAGCGGCTCGGCGCCGGTTCGTAACCGCCGAGAAACAGCGCGATTCCTGTCGCCACCATCGGTACGACAATCGCCAGGTGCAGTTGCGGCGAAATGCCGAGATGCGCAAGCGCGGCGCCGAACAGGCCGGCGCCGAAAAAGCCGATGCTCCAGAACGAATGCGCCCGGTTCATGATCCGGCGCTTGAGCAGGAATTCGGTTCTGTCGGCCTCGACATTGAGAATGATCTCGACGCTGCCGATCATCAGGCCGACCGGAAACAGGTCAAGGTGCCGATCGGCGTCCCGATCAGGCTGAGCCCGAGCGTGCCGTCTCCTATGCCCATGGCATGCTTGATGTCGGGCAGCCGCGGGAAGATTTGGCCCATGGCGAACGAATAGATCGCAAAGCCGGCGTAGACCCGGTGTTGCGGAGCGAGGCGGAGGCCAAAGGTCATGACGATGCTTTCGGGGAAGAGAGCCGGCGATTGTGGTTGATATTCTCTTATCTTGCACAAACATGCAAATCGTGCAAGAACGTGCAAAAAGAAAACAGGATCATGCAATGCTGACCGATGAGCGGCATCAAATCATTCGCGATCGCCTCGCCGTCGAGGGCCGGGTACTGGCCGGCGAGCTGGCAAGCCGCTTCGGCGTTTCGGAGGACACGGTTCGCCGCGACCTCAGGGAACTCGCCAAGGCCGGGCAATGCCGCCGCGTCTATGGCGGTGCGGTCGCGCCCGCACCCTTCGCATCGACGACTGTCGGCCTGCGCGCCAGTCATGCCGTCGAAGAAAAGACGCGGCTGGCCCGCGCAACCGTGGCACTGCTTTCGCGCGGACAGACCCTGTTCATCGACAGCGGCTCGACCAATGCCGCGATCGCCAGGGCCATCCCGCGCGACATAGATCTGACCGTCGCCACCAATTCGCTCGAAATTGCCTCCGTCCTGTCAGACCACGCTTTGGTCGAACTGATTGTGCTGGGCGGGCGGTTCGACCGCCATCTCGGCGCCTGCGTCGGCGCCGACACGCTTGCAGCTGTCGGGCAACTTGGCGCGGACTTGTTTGTTCTCGGATCCTGCGGTCTCGATGCGTCGCGCGGCGTCACGGCCTTCGATTCGGCTGAGGCCGAGGTAAAGCGGGCCATGGCCAAGAACAGCGCAGGCATCGTCATCGCTGTAACCAACGACAAGCTGGCCACAGCCGCACCCTACCGGGTCGCCAGGCCAGAGGCGATCCGCCACCTCGTGGTCGAAAAGACCGCGCCGGCCGCAATCCTCGCGGATTTCGAACGCCAGGGCGCCGAAATCCATTTGGCTTAAACGGAGCTCGGCGCGCGGGCAGTCCGGGACGCAGCATGGGCGACGAACACTTCGACATCTTCCTTTGAATGACCGAGAAGGGCTCCTTCAAGCCTCGCCAGATCATTCGATGTGAAGATGTCAAAGGCCTCTCCGCTGCGGCACGTTCTGGAGATCAACAAGCTCAGTTTGCAGCGTCATTCTTCTGTCGGCAGGCAGTATCAGCGCTCTTCCACTGAGGTTTTAGGAACAATCTGGGTGAACTTCAGGATGCGGCCTTTGTCGACAAACGGTGCAAAGCCTGCATCGCCAATATGTCGGCGTCCATACCCGGTTCCGCCGCGAACAAGGCCATTGATTTGTCGCCCTGAAGCATCAGCTCCAATTCGCGGCCATTATGTGGCCCGACACTCGGCGGGACTGTGGGTTTTGGCATGAAGTATCTCCAGATCATTCGATGACTGCACTGTCGCGAGAAACACTTCTGGCGGCAATGCGCCAAGCCTGGCAAAGACTTCAACACTGACGAGCGGTTAGAGAGACGACCCAAACCCGGCTTGCCTTGACAAATCGGGCCTCCCATGCGCTTTTCGCGCAAATTTTGGACCGGGCTTTGATGCTTCGGCCCGCAACCAGAACACCCCGGAATTTTGACATGACAATGCATCGTTACCGCAGCCACACCTGTGCCCAGTTGAGAAAGAGCGATGTCGGCTCTTCGGTTCGCCTGTCGGGCTGGGTGCATCGCGTGCGCGACCATGGCGGCCTGCTGTTCATCGACCTGCGCGACCATTACGGCCTGACCCAGATCGTCGTCGATCCGGATTCGCCCGCCTTCAAGGTCGCCGAGACGCTGCGTGGCGAATGGGTGATCCGCGTCGACGGCGAGGTCAAGGCGCGCCTGCCGGACACCACCAACGCCAACCTGCCGACCGGCGAGATCGAGATCTTTGCCCGCGAGATCGAGGTGCTGTCGGCAGCCAAGGAATTGCCGCTGCCGGTGTTCGGCGAGCCCGACTATCCCGAAGACATCCGCCTGAAGTACCGTTTCCTCGACCTGCGCCGCGAGACGCTGCACAGGAACATCGTGGCGCGCACGAAAATCATCGCCGAGATGCGCAAGCGCATGACCGATGTCGGCTTCACCGAATTCTCGACGCCGATCCTGACGGCCTCGTCGCCGGAAGGCGCGCGCGACTTCCTGGTGCCGTCGCGGATCCATCCCGGCACCTTCTACGCGCTGCCGCAGGCGCCGCAGCAGTACAAGCAGCTGATCATGGTTTCGGGCTTCGACCGCTATTTCCAGATCGCGCCCTGCTTCCGCGACGAGGACCCGCGCGCCGACCGCCTGCCCGGCGAATTCTACCAGCTCGACCTCGAGATGAGCTTCGTCGAGCAGGACGACGTGCTGTCGACCATGGAACCGGTGATGCGCGGCGTCTTCGAGACTTTCGCCAACGGCAAGCCGGTGACGCAGACATTCCAGCGCATCCCGTACGATGTCGCGATGCGCAAATACGGCTCCGACAAGCCGGACCTGCGCAACCCGATCGAGATGCAGGCCGTCTCCGACCATTTCCGCGATTCCGGCTTCAAGGTCTTCGCCAACATCCTGGCCAACGATCCGAAGGCCGAAGTGTGGGGCATTCCGGCCAAGACCGGCGGCAGCCGCGCCTTCTGCGACCGCATGAACTCGTGGGCGCAGGGCGAGGGCCAGCCGGGACTGGGTTACATCTTCTGGCGCAAGGAAGGCGACAAGCTTGAAGGCGCCGGTCCATTGGCCAAGAACATCGGCGAGGAGCGCACCGAGGCGATCCGTCAGCAGCTCGGCCTTGCCGATGGCGACGCCGCCTTCTTCGTCGCCGGCGATCCGAAGAAGTTCGTCACCTTCGCCGGTGCCGCGCGTACGCGTGCCGGCGAAGAACTGAACCTTGTCGACCGCGAGCGCTTCGAATTGTGCTGGATCGTCGACTTCCCGTTCTTCGAATGGAGCGAGGAGGAGAAGAAGATCGACTTCGCCCACAACCCGTTCTCGATGCCGCAAGGCGGTATCGACGCGCTCAACGGCGACGACCTGCTCGGCATAAAGGCCTTCCAGTACGACATGGTCTGCAACGGCTTCGAGATCGCCTCTGGCGGTATCCGCAACCATTTGCCGGAAACCATGGTCAAGGCGTTCGAGACGGTTGGCCTCGACCGCGCCACGGTGGAAGAACGCTTTGGTGGCCTCTACCGCGCCTTCCAGTATGGCGCCCCGCCGCATGGCGGCATGGCGGCCGGCGTCGACCGTGTCGTCATGCTGCTGGTCGGCGCCAAGAACCTGCGAGAGATCACCATGTTCCCGATGAACCAGCAGGCCTACGATTTGTTGATGAACGCGCCTTCGGAAGCCTCGCCGCAGCAGTTGCGTGATCTGTCGCTGCGTGTCGCGGCAGTGAAGAAGGGCTGACAGCAGCGTTGCAGCTGCCCTTTCTCCCCGTCTCTATACGGGGAGAAATGTCCGGCAGGACAATGAGGGGCAGCACGCATGCAGGCGATTGGCGAACGGCCTTAGCAGTTGGCGCCTTCTGACAATCGGTTCAGCATCGAACTACAATTTGCAGGCGTTGGCGCCGCCCCTCATCCGCCTGCCGGCACCTTCTCCCCGTATAGTGACGGGGAGAAGGGAGCGAACTTCGATCAGTCTTCGTTGGCCTTGACGTGGACGCCGAGCGTCTTGGTCAGGTCGGCCGGGTTGGACATGGCGCCGGCCATGATCAGCGCGAACGGCACCGCTGCCGGCGGCTCGGCCGAAATCTCGAGGCTCTTCGGATCGTCGAGGTACTTGCTCACCGCGGCCGTCACTTCGGCGGTCAGTTCGGGATTGTTGAGCTGCGCCATGCCGAACGGCACGATCGCCTTGGCCTGGTTGGCGATGTCCTTGCCCGACATGCCCTGCTGCTTGCCGACATATTCAAGCACCTTGCCGGTCAGCGAATCGTCGTCGAAGCGGATCGAGGCGCTGTTGAAGGAAAGCTGCTGCAAAAGGCCGAGCAGGGCCATGCCTTGCGCCGAATTGTCGGCGCCTTCGGGCTGCGCCGCCATCTTCTTCTGCATCTCCTGCAGCGACTTGACGAAGTCGACCGTGTAGCCGCCGAGGCCGAAGGTCATGCCGAGCGTGCCGGCATTCTCGACCGAGATATCGTATTTCGACAGGTCCATCTTGCCGTCGCTCGGCTGCCAGGTGCCGCCGATCTCGATATTGCCCGTTATGTTCTGGTAGCCGAGGGCCTCGATGGCTTCCTTAGATTTCGCATCGTCGACCAGGGTCAGGTCGGCGTTGAACTTTTCCGTCGTGGCGGAAAACTCCATCGCCTTGCCGTCGGCCGGCGGCGTGATCTGGACAGCAAGCCCATCCACCGAGAAGGCGGTCTTGTCGGCAACCTTGACCGTCAGGTTTTCGAGTTCGGCTGACTTGTAGATCATCATCGAGCCGAGCGGGCCTGTAGCGCCCTCAGCCGGGATGTTGGCGTCGTGGATGACGAAGGGGGTGAGGTTGAGCGTGACGCCGTCCTTGCTGTGCTCGAAGGCCGAAGTCGTGATGGTCGCGACATCGAAGCCGCCATTGGCTTCGGTCACGCCTTCGAGCTTGACGTCGCCGATCGGCAGCGCCTCCTTTTCGGCCGCCGGTTTGACCGACACGCCCTGCAGCACCATGCTGGAATTGTCGCCGGTAACGCCGGTCCAGGTGATATCGACGCCCTGGACGGCAAGTGCGGCCTTCAGTCGGTCGGCAACCGCCGTGTCTTGCGCAAAGGCGGCATTCAGCGGCAGCGTCAGCAAAAAGGTCGAAAAAGCAAGTTTCTTGAGTGTCGAACGTTGGATTGTCATCGCGAGTTCCCTGAGAGAGTCCTGAAAAAGTGTTTTCTCAATTCTACGCCATCACCATTCCGTGACGAACTGGACGGGAAAAAGGCGCTTTCCCGCAGAGTTGTCGAAAATCACGGCGAAAGGCAAATCGGAGCGGGAGCCTTCGCCCGATGCGGTGAATATGTCATGAAGGTCGGGCTCCCCTGCGTACCGTCTCCTGCCTTAGAGAGGGCGTGTAACAGATTGATGTTGGTTGGCAACAGCACTGCTACCGTTGCTGTTGCACAGGGACGGCAAGGGGGAACATGAAGTCCGTCACATCCATTGTCGGACCTTGAGCCGCCCTCGTAAGCTCAAAGGCTGCAAAGTGCGGATTTCCGCAGCCCCGCCTTGCCGCGAATCACCCGCTCGGCTAGTCCAGCCGCATGGGAAAAAGGATTTTGCCGCCTGAAAATGGCGGCGGTGACCACATCGAACCGGTCGATCTGAAGAAGGCGCTGGAAGAGCGCTATCTCGCCTATGCGCTCTCGACCATCATGCACCGGGCGCTGCCTGACGTGCGCGACGGGCTGAAGCCTGTGCACCGCCGCATCATGCATGCGATGCGGCTGCTCAGGCTCAACCCCGACCAGGGCTTTGCCAAATGCGCCCGCATCGTCGGCGACGTGATGGGCAAGTTCCATCCGCATGGCGACCAGTCGATCTACGACGCGCTGGTGCGCCTGGCGCAGGATTTCTCCATGCGCTATCCCCTCGTCGACGGGCAGGGCAATTTCGGCAATATCGACGGCGATAACGCCGCCGCCATGCGCTATACCGAGGCGCGCATGACCGAGGTGGCGAGCGATTTGCTTGCCGGCATCACCGAGGACGCCGTCGATTTCCGGCCAACCTACAATGAGGAGGACGAGGAGCCCGTAGTGCTTCCCGGCGCCTTCCCGAATCTGCTCGCCAACGGTTCCTCCGGCATTGCGGTCGGCATGGCCACGTCCATCCCGCCGCACAATGCCGCCGAGCTTTGCAACGCAGCGCTGCAGTTGATCGAGCAGCCGGACGCGCCGGTGACAAAGCTGATGGAGTTCGTCCAGGGGCCGGATTTTCCGACCGGCGGCATCATCGTCGACAGCCGCGCTTCCATCCTGGAGGCCTATGAGACCGGCCGCGGCGGTTTTCGCGTGCGCGCCAAATGGGGCCAGGAGGATCAGGGTAGGGGCACCTGGAGCATCGTCGTCACCGAAATCCCTTACGGCATCCAGAAGGCCAGGCTGATCGAGAAGATCGCCGAGCTGTTGATCGCGCGCAAATTGCCGCTGCTCGAGGATGTCAGAGACGAAAGCGCCGAGGACGTCCGCATTGTGCTCGTACCGAAGAGCCGTTCGGTCGATCCCGGCATTCTGATGGAATCGCTGTTCAAGCTGACCGAACTTGAAAGCCGGTTTCCCCTCAACATGAACGTTTTGTCGCGCGGCAAGGTGCCTAACGTCCTGTCGCTGAAGGGCGTGCTGAAGGAGTGGCTCGACCATCGGCGCGATGTGCTGATCCGCCGCTCGAAGCATCGGCTTGGCGAGATCGAGAAGCGGCTGGAAATCCTTGCCGGCTACCTGATCGCCTATCTCAACATCGACGAGGTCATCAGGATCATCCGCGAGGAGGATGAGCCCAAGCAGGTGATGATGGCCCGTTGGTCGCTCACCGACACCCAGGCCGAAGCCATCCTCAACATGCGGCTGCGGGCCCTGCGCAAGCTGGAAGAGTTCGAGATCCGCAAGGAGTTCGACGGTCTCACCACCGAGAAGAAGCAGATCGAGGCATTGCTCGCATCCGACGCCAAGCAATGGTCGACGATCAAATGGGAAGTGACGCAGGTTCGCGACAAGTTCGGCCCCGAGACCGAACTCGGCAAGCGCCGCACCCAGTTCGCCGACGCGCCGGAGCATGATCTGACCGACATTGCGCACGCCATGATCGAGCGCGAGCCGGTCACCGTGGTGGTCTCGGAAAAGGGCTGGCTGCGGGCGATGAAAGGCCATCTGGCCGACCATTCCACGCTCACCTTCAAGGAAGGCGACAGCCTCAAGCTCGCCTTCCATGCCCAGACCACCGACAAGATCCTGGTCTTCACCACCGGCGGAAAATTCTACACCATCGGCGCCGACCGGCTGCCGGGCGGCCGCGGCCATGGCGAACCGATCCGCATCATCGTCGACATGGACAACGACCAGGACATCGTCACCGCCTTCGTCCACGACCCGAAGCGCAAGCTGCTGCTCGTCTCCTACGATGCCAATGGTTTCGTCGTGCCGGAGGAGGAGGTCGTCGCCAACACCCGAAAGGGCAAGCAGGTGATGAACGTCAAGGCGCCCGACGAGGCCAAGGCCTGCGTCCCGGTGTCAGGCGATCATCTCGCAATTGTCGGCGAGAACCGCAAGATGCTGGTGTTTGCGCTCTCCGAAATTCCCGAGATGGGCCGCGGCAAGGGCGTTCGCCTGCAGAAATACAAGGATGGCGGTCTGCTCGACCTGAAACCCTTCACGCTGGCGAGCGGCCTGTCCTGGCAGGATTCCGCCGACCGCACCTTCGTCAGGTCGCGCGAGGAACTGGCGGAATGGATCGGCGCGAGAGCGTCGGCCGGACGGATGGTGCCGAAGGGGTTTCCGCGGACGGGGAAATTTGGTTGAAGCTGCTGATCTCCCCCCAAGTGGGGGAGATGGCCGGCAGGCCAGAGGGGGGCGCTGTCCCGCCAGCGCATCAAATGGTCATGGCTCGCCACTCGGTCGCAACTCTTGGGTCTTCAATGTCGGGTGCCAGGCTGGCGATCCTTCGCGCCCCCCTCTGTCCTGCCGGACATCTCCCCCACAAGGGGGAGATTGGCAGCTTCACCAACCATTTGGACTATCGTCACTATTGCGGCACTATAACAGTGCATAAACGCTGTGTAGGCCGGGGAGAATTGACCGTTTGAAGGAAGCGAAGATCCAGAAGCCGGAACGTCAGCAGCGCCTGTTCGGCCTGTCGACACCGTTGCGATCCGCCGTCATTCCGCCGCTGTCGGCGGCGCGCTGGCTGTTGGTGCTGATCGTTGCTGCCGGCGTCTATTTCTTCCACGGCTTCCTGTTTCCCGTGCTGGCAGCCCTCGTCATCGCTTTTGCCAGCTGGCCACTCTACCGCCGGCTGCTTGCCGGTGTCGGCGGCAACCGCACCGTCGCCGCGACGCTCGCCATCCTGTTCATCCTTGCCTTCCTGGTGGTGCCGATAGCGCTCGCCGGCACCTACGCCATCAACGAGGTCCGCGAATGGGTGGGCTGGGCGATCGAGACCAACAGGCACGGCGCGGTCACACCGCACTGGATCACCTCGCTGCCTGTCGTCGGCGAGTGGCTGAACGAACAGTGGATCGACAATTTCGGCCATCCCGGCGGCATCGGCGAGCTGATCCAGCTGGTCAGCGGCGCCAATATCGGCAGCATCTATCGCGGCGTGCTGGCTGCCGGCGGCAGCGCCTTCGGCCTGTTGCTGACGCTGCTGTTCATGATGATCGCGCTGTTCTTCGCCTACCGCGACGGCGAACACTTTGCCAGCCAGATCGACCGGCTCGGCGAACGCATCCTGCCGACACGCTGGGAGCGGATTTCGCGCGTGGTTCCGGCGACCATTTCCTCGACCGTTACCGGAATGACCGTGATCGCCATCGGCGAGGGGCTGGTGCTGGGCATCGCCTACTGGCTGGCCGGGGTGCCCTCGCCGGTGACGCTCGGCGCGCTCACCGGCGTGATGGCGCTGATCCCCGGTGGCGCGCCGCTGTCGTTTACGCTGGTATCGATCTACCTCGCCGCCAGCGGCTCGCCGATGGCGGGTCTGGCGCTGTTCATCTGGGGCGCGGTGGAACTGTTCATCGTCGACAAGACCTTGCGCCCGAAGCTGGTCGGCGGACCGATCAAATTGCCCTTCCTGCCCACCTTTTTCGGCCTGATCGGCGGCGTCAAGACGATGGGCTTTCTCGGCCTGTTCATCGGCCCCGTGCTGATGGCGCTGCTGGTGGCGATATGGCGCGAATGGCTGCGCGAGGTGGAACTGGCCGAAGACACCGTTCCCGACGCGGCGGCCGAGCTCGAAGGCGGGCCGCCGCAGATCGAGATTGTCGCCGGCCCGGCGAAGAAAAGTCAGGCTGGGTAAGCGACGGCGAGCGCTGCCCGGCGCTTGCGCCCTTCATGCAACTGCCACAGGGAATGGGCAACCAGCGTGACGATCAGGATCACGCCGCCGATCAAGCTGTTGCGCGACGGCGTCTCGGCAAAGATCATCCATATCCAGACCGGCGCCAGAACCGTTTCCAGGAGATAGAACATCGCCACTTCCGGGCCTGAAATGTATTTCGGCCCGTTGGCGAGGCAGAAGAAGGCGAACGGCATGATGACGGCGCCGTTGAAAACGATCCACCATGGCGCCTCCACCTGAAAACCGGTCTTGGAGACCATGAGCGCCGCCAGCCCGAACGGCAGCAGGACGCCGGTCAGCGCGGTGAATCCCATATCCCTGCCGCTGGCGCGTGAAACGGTGATGGCGCAGGCAATCGCCAAGGCCGAACACAGCGCCATCACATCGCCGAACAGATTTCCCGTGCCGACGGAATCGCCGACGATGATCGCGATGCCGACGATCATCAGCGCCATTGCCGCAAGCGTCAGCGGCTGCGGTCGCTCCTTCAGGAACAGCCACGACAGCAGCGCCGAGAACATGGTGGAGAAGGCCAGGATGAAAACCAGATTGGCGGTCGAGGTGTTGTAGACGGCGGTGATGAAGGCGATTGCGCCGAGCCCGTAGAGTGTGGCGACCACGAGCCCCGACCAGCCGGGTATCAGCTGCGGAGCATTCTTGCTGAACGAGCGCCAGATGGCCCATACGATCAGCCCCGCCACGAAGGTGCAGCCGGTGCGCAGCAAAAGGATCGTCCAGGCTTCGCCATGGGCGAGCCGGATCAGGGGAATGTCGATGGTCAGCGCCAGCCCGCCAAGCGCGGTGAGCAGAAGTCCTTTGGTGTGGGCATTGTGAGAGGACATGCAACGGCTTTCGCGATGATTTGAGCAGATGCCGGTCGGCGCAATCGCCCCGCCAACGGTCGGAAAGACCAGCATCGTCTCGGCTGAAAATGTTTAGATCAGGATCTGGTAAGAAGAAAAATCAGCGCGTGACCGCTTCGTGGGCGTAGCGTTCCCAGCCCTTCGGGCCGAGATGCTCCTGCGGCATGAAGCGCATTTTATAGTTCATCTTGCGCGAGCCGTTGACCCAGTAGCCGAGATAGACATGGGGCAAGCCCATGGCCCGGGCGCGGGCGATATGGTCGAGGATCATGAAGGTGCCGAGCGAACGGTCCTCGAACTCGGGATTGAAGTAGGAATAGACCATCGACAGGCCATCGGCCATCTTGTCGGTCAGCGCCACGGCGATCAGCTCGCCCTGGCCCTTGCCGGTGATGAATGTGTCGGGGCCGCGGCGCCGGTATTCGATCACCTTGGTGTCGACATGGGTATCCTCGACCATCATGGCGTAGTCGAGCACCGTCATGTCGGACATGCCGCCGCGGCGATGGCGAGCGTCGAGATAGCCGCGAAACAGCGAATACTGCTCGGTCGACGGCTGCGCGTCGTGCATGGCGCCGATCAGATCGGAATTGCGCTGGATCACCCGCTTCATGTTGCGGCTGGCGGTGAACTCCTGCGCCAGGATACGCACCGAGACGCAGGCGCGGCAGGTCTCGCAGGCGGGACGGTAAGCGATGTTCTGCGAGCGCCGGAAACCGCCTTGCGTCAACAGATCGTTCATCTCCGGCGCCTTGTCGCCGACCAGATGCGTGAACACCTTGCGTTCGAACTGGCCCTCGAGATACGGGCACGGCGATGGCGCGGTCAGGAAGAACTGCGGCGACTGGGTCGGATGGTGCGTCATCGAACCTTGGGAACACTCCTGCGAATCGCTCTACCTTTGGCTTGGCTGGCGAAAAATTCAACAGGATTGTGAAGGCGGGGTTGAACGGACCCCTTCACATTTGCGCACAAATGCCTGTTGGCGTCGGTTGGACGCCGGTTCAACGGTCGCTGCGGCTGACGACGGTGCCAAGCAGCAGGTCGTGCAGTGTGCGCTTGCGATCGGAAAACAGCGTCACCAGGAGGACGAGCGGCGTCAGGATGACCGTGCTCGCCCAGAACAGCACCGAATGGACAACGGCGGTGAGGCCGTCGATACGGCTGCCGTCGAGACGATCGAGCCGAATGCCCATCATCTTCATGCCTGATGTGGCCTGGTTGCGACCGCCCAGCGTGTTCCAGATGTAGAGAATGGCGACCGCCGGCACGAGGATGGAATACAGCGCCCAGCCAAGACCGAATGTCAAAAGGCCAAGCACGGCCACCAGGATCGCGAACGGAATGGTGAGCAGCGCCACGATGCAATAGTCGATGATGAAGGCCAGGATGCGCCGCGTGCGCACACCGTCATAGGCCCTGACGTCGTCGAGCCTGCTGGTGATGATTTCGCCGTCAAGTACGCGCGCGTTCATGTCATGTCCTCGTAACAGGCGCCACGCTAGGGTGCGCCGCCACTGAAATGGTGAAGACCGCGGGCGGAATCAAGATCGGTTCGTCCATCGGTCCGGGTCGGCAGTGTGGCGCGGTTGAGCCGATTGAATTTGGTGGACGGATGGCGTTAGCTTGCTGCGGCGCAACAAGACGCCGAGGGGACGGGGTTACATGGATTACGACATGCTGGTCATCGGCAGCGGCCCTTCCGGGCGCCGCGCCGCGGTGCAATCGGCAAAGCTCGGCAAATCGGTGCTGGTGGTCGACAGGGGCCGGCGCCTCGGCGGCGTCTCGGTGCACACCGGCACCATCCCGTCGAAGACGCTGCGCGAGACGGTGCTGAACCTGTCCGGCTGGCGCGAGCGGGGCTTTTACGGCCGCGGCTACCGGGTCAAGCAGGACATCTCCATCGCCGACCTGGTCGAGCGGCTGCACAAGACGCTCGACCACGAGGTCGAGGTGCTGCAGCACCAGTTTATGCGCAACGCCGTCAAAAGCGTCCGCGCCATGGCGAAATTCGTCGGCCCAAACAAGGTCAGCCTGACGGCAGACAATGGCGACTACTCGGAGGTTGGTTTCACCAATGCGCTGATCGCGGTCGGCACCAGGCCGCACCGGCCGCGCGACGTGCCTTTCGACAAGATCCGCGTCTTCGACAGCGATGAGATGCTGGAACTCGACCATCTGCCGCGCACGCTGACGGTGATCGGCGCCGGCGTCATCGGCGTTGAATATGCGACGATCTTTTCGGCGCTCGACGTGCCGGTGACGCTGGTGGAGCCGCGCAACACCATCCTCGATTTCGTCGACCGCGAGATCGTCGACGACTTCATCCACCAGATGCGCGACCGCGGCATGACCATTCGCCTCGGCAGTACGGTCAAGGAAATCGTCTCAAAACCCGACTATGCCGAAGTGACGCTCGCCGATGGCCGCACCATCCGCTCCGAGATCGTGCTTTACGCCGCCGGCCGCAGCGGCAATCTCGGCAGCCTCGGCCTCGACGTGGTCGGCATCGAGGCCGATTCCCGGGGCCGCATCAAGGTCGATCCGCAGACCTTCCAGACCAGTGCGCCCAACATCTATGCCACCGGCGACGTCATCGGTTTCCCCAGCCTTGCCTCGACATCGATGGAGCAAGGCAGGGTGGCCGCCTGCCACGCCTTCGGCGTGCAACTGCCACCGCCGCCGGAAACCTTCCCCTATGGCATCTACGCCGTGCCGGAAATCTCCACCGTTGGTCAGTCGGAGGAGCAGGTGCGCGAGAGCGGCGCTGCTTATGAAGTCGGTCTGGCGCGGTTCCGCGAAACCTCGCGCGGCCACATCATGGGCGTCAACTCCGGCTTTCTGAAGCTGCTGTTCTCGGTCGAAACGCGCCGCCTGCTCGGCGCCCACATCGTCGGCGAAGGCGCCACCGAACTGATCCATATCGGCCAGGCGGTGATCAACCTCGGCGGCACGGTTGATTTCTTCGTCAACAACACCTTCAACTATCCGACGCTGGCCGAAGCCTACAAGATCGCCGGGCTCGATGCTTGGAACCGGATGGGACAGGGCTAGGCGACGAGCATCTGCTCAGCTGTTCCGCCGGGCGCCGATGCGGTCTACCAAGGTCTCCTAGCCTGCCTGGCGTGCGGCCAATGCTGGTCCCGCAAGCCACTGCCGGACGATGGCGGCATCCGGGTCGCCGATTTCGTGACCTGAAGGCACGATGCGCGCATCGACCTCGGCGCCATGTTTGTTGAGCAGCGTCACCAGTGGCGGCGCAAACGGCCCGTAGGTCTCATCGGCGGCACCGGCGACAATCAGGACGCGCGTTCCGGTCAGATTGGTTGCCGGCGCATCGTCAAGCACGGGCATTGCTCTCAGCAACGCCGCTTTTCGGACGAGGCCGGAGTTGAGCAGCATCAGGCTGGAAACCAGATTGGCGCCGTTGGAATAGCCGAGGAAAGTCGCCCGGGCGAGGTCGAGCCCGTGGCGCTTTGCGGCCTCGCTTGCGAAGGCGGCAAAGTACGATGTTTCGGCACGGATGCTCGCCTGTTCGAAACTGGTCGGCGTGATCCGCTCGAACCAGCGGAAGCCGTCTTCTTGGCGGATGCGGCCACGCACCGCGACCAGCGTGGCGTTAGGGGCGATCTGCCTCGCAGTCGGGACCATCGTCGTTTCGTCGACACCCGATCCGTGCAGTAAAAACAGGCTCTCGCCGCCGGCATTCTCCGGCTTGAGGAGGCGGTAGGGAAAGGCCAGATCCTGGTGCAGAAAGGCGTTCTCGTCGCTATATCGATGCACGCTCATATCTCGTTGTTTTCACGGAGACATTGGTCCTTTGCCAGCTTCAAAACGGAATATTTTCACGCTCCGCCAAATGTGATTGCAACAGGCTCATTTCAGACCGTTTCTGCGCCGATATGCTCCCTGCGGGAGGAATCGAAGCGGTGTGCGCCGATGGTCGCATCCCGGCATGAACAACGCGAGCACCCTTGCTCTCCTTTGAGGCCTTTTGTCGATGACCCTGCCAGTTCCGCCCGATCGCGCCCCGCGTATCGCCGATCGCGACACGCGCATTGACGTGTTCCGTGCGCTCGCACTCCTGACCATCTATATCGACCACGTGCCGGGCACCGTCTTCGAAACGCTGACCTACAAGAATTTCGGATTCTCGGACGCGGCGGAAGCCTTCGTGCTGATTTCCGGCATGTCGGTCGCACTCGCCTATGGCAACAAGTTCCAGCCGGGCGGCCGGCTGCTGGCGATGTTGAAGATGTGGCGCCGGGCCGGCGTGCTTTACAGTGCCCACATCGTCACCACCATGGTTGTGATGGCGTTGTTCTGCGCCGCGGCGGTGTACGGCCGGCGGCCGGAACTGCTCAAGCTGATCAACATCGAGCCGCTGATGAAGAACACGCCGGAGGTCATGATCGGCATTGTCACGCTCGGCCACCAGCTTGGCTACAACAACATTTTGCCGGTCTATGCGGCGCTGCTGTTGATGGCGCCGCTTTTCCTGCTCTTCGTCAGCTACCGGCCGCTCCCGGCGCTGGTCTTTTCCGGCGCGCTGTGGCTTGCCGCCGGCCTCTGGCAGATCGCGCCGCCGAACTATCCCGAGCCCGGCTTCTGGTTCCTCAACCCGCTGTCCTGGCAATTCCTGTTCAACATCGGCCTTGCCGGCATGCTGCATGTCAGGCGCGGCGGCACAATTCCCGTCAATCGTTGGCTGGTGGGCGCCGCGGCGGCCTATGTCGCGGCAGCGGCGGTCTGGGTGCACAGCCCGCTCTGGGGCGAGATAACGTGGTTTAACCTGCCCGTGGTGATCGGCGGCTTCGACAAGACGTTCCTGTCGCTGCCGCGGCTCCTGCACATATTGGCGGTGAGCTATCTGATCGTCGCCCTGCCGGCTTTCTCGAACCTGTTCCGTCTCAGCCCGGATCATCCGCTAGCGCTGCTCGGCAAGCGCTCCTTGCCGGTGTTCCTCGCCGGCACGCTGATCGCCATGGCGGCGCAGGTGATGAAGCTGATCAATCCGGGCGGCTTTGCATATGACGCCTTGCTGATTTCGGCCGGCATCGCCATGCAATTCGTGCTCGCCTTCTATCTTGAGTGGCTGTCCGGCATCGGCTCGAGCAAAAAGCCGGTTCGCAAAGAAGCGCCAGCCGTTCACCAGACCTTCGGCATGCCCGCGATGCCAAGGCTAAGCCGATGATCCCACATCAGCCGCCTGGCTAGCAGGCGAGGGGCCGGACGACCCCCGCACCACGAGATCGACCGGCAGCAATTGCCGGTGCTGCGAGCCGTCATTTTCGAGGATCGCCTTGACGGCCAGGCGTCCCATCTCGGCGATCGGCTGGGCGACGGTGGTTAGTGGCGGCTCGGAGTCGGCGCCTTCCGGCACGCCGTCGAAGCCGACGATGGACACATCGCCCGGCACGGCAATGTTACGCTCGCGCAGCCAGTCGAGCGCATGCAGCGCAATCTTGTCCGACATGGCCAGGATTGCCGTCGGCGTCTGCGGCAGCGCGAAAATATGATCGAGGCCGGCCCGCACGCTCGCCT
The DNA here is from genome assembly GCF_040323125.1 of Mesorhizobium sp. M0062. Lineage (NCBI taxonomy): Bacteria > Pseudomonadati > Pseudomonadota > Alphaproteobacteria > Hyphomicrobiales > Phyllobacteriaceae > Mesorhizobium > Mesorhizobium sp. M0062. Next base: position 42,824 of record NZ_JAMYUO010000030.1, on the reverse strand, counting down.
CGTCATTGAGGGTTTCGTAGATTGGCACTTGCGAGACGTCGATGCCGAAGCGGGAGAGCTCGCCGAAATAGCCACGCAGACGGTCGCGTGTGCCCGAGTAGAGGGATGTCGTCTCGACTTGCTCCTGCGTGACGGGACCAAAGCCAGCGTCGGCAGATTCCAGGGCGAGTACGGCAAAGCTGCGATGGCCGAACTCGGCCAGATGGCGCGCCGCCAGACCCGCGCCGGCGACGTTGTCGACGCCGATCGCAGCGACCGCCTCATTTTCCGAATCGAGATCAAGCGCCACGAAAGGCAGTTTGCGTTCGCGCGCCAGTTCGACCAGCCGCGACCCACCCTCGATGCAGAACACGATGAAGCCGTCGACCAGGGCGCTCTGGATGTTCCAGGCGAGCTGCTCGCTGTTGGCGGCCGAGACCAGCGAAATTCCGGCGCCGGTGGCGTCGCAGGCCTGCGAAATGCTGGCCATCATGACGCGGGCAAAGGGATCGTCGAAGAAATAGGACAATGGTTCTGCCGTTGCCACGCCGATGGCGTTGACCTTGCCGGCGCGCAGCAGCCGGCCCTTGGGATCCGGGCCGGCATAGCCCATCGCTTCCGCCGCCGCCTTGACCCGCTCGCGGACCTCTTCGCGCACGATTTCCGGGCGAGCGAACACGTTGGACGCGGTACCGTGCGAGACCCCGGCCGCCTTGGCGATGTCGGCAAGCCGCACTGGTCTCGTCTTGCCGGAGGTCAATGCCGTCATTTTCGTCTCCTGAACCGGAGCCTGTTTAGCACTTTCGTTGGATCGGTTCAAATTTTCCCTTGATCGGACGGCGGAGAGGGTCTATATTTGAATCGATCCAAGGGATTCATCAAGTACAACTTGGATCGATTCAAGAGGACGGTGCCATGCATCCCGTGAATTATCTGTTCGAAGACATCTACGGCAATGATTGGGGCATAGTCTCCGACGCCGCCACCCGCAGGCGCCGCGACAAGGTCGGGCCGTGGAGGCGTGACCTGCAATACCTTGTGAAACGCAAGCGCAGCTGATCGGCCAGACATTTTCGTGCCAGCTGATTGGATCGATTCAAGTTCTTGAAGAGGAACGACCATGCATCCCGTGAAGCATCTGTTCGAAGACATTTATCGCAATTACTGGGGTATCTCGCCTGCCACGGAGCAGCCGCAACGGCGGCGGCCGACCAAGCCTGCCAAGCGCAACCGCGACCTGCTGCCGGAAAGCCGGCAGGATTAAATCTGCGATATTTGGTGGGGCAGGGTTCTTGCCCCGTCAGGACCGTTGCCGCACGAGCGCCGAGGCCGCGATCACCAGCCAGCCCGCGATGAGCAAGGTGCCGCCGATCGGCGCCGACATCGGGAACAGCCGCGATCCCACGAAATCCCGTGCCAGCAGATCGCCGCAGAACAGAACAAGCCCGACGAGCAGCACCAGGCTGCCGATCCGCAAGATCCGGCTTGCGCCGGCGAGGCCGACGGCCAAAAACACCGGCGCATGCATGATCAGGAAGGATGCCGCCGTGCCGACGAAGGCGCCGCCGAGATGCGCTGATGCCGCCGACAGCGCCACGCCCGCCGCGCCGGCGAGGCCGCCGGCGAAAACGAGGATGCGCGCGCTGTTTGCTGGTGCTGACTCGGCTATGCTCATGTCTCGGGCTCCGTGATTGACGATAGGCGGCGCGACCTGTCTGTCAGGATTTTTCCGATATCGCCAGCATGTCGCGCGTGCGGCGCGCCTGGGCCAGCCAATTATACGCGGCACCGCCCGCCATCAGCACCGACGTGCCGAGAAACACCGCGCGCATGCCGAAATGGCCGCCGACGAAGCCGCCCAGCAGCGGCCCCGCGACCTGGCCGACATATTGCGCCGAGATTGCCAGGCCCAGCACATTGCCGCCGACCCCATCGGGAACATTGTGGCGGATGACGCTGGTGATGCAGGGCAACAGCCCGCCCAGCACCAGACCCATAAGGAACCGCAGCCCGACCAACTGCCAGCTCTCGGTGACGAAGGCCTGCGGTATCAACAGCAGCGCCGAAACGGCCAGCGATGCGACGATGACGTTCCAGTGGCCGATGCGGTCGGCGAGCTTACCCAGCCGTGACGCCGACAGGATGGCGCCCAGCGCCGCCGCCGACATGACGACACCGGAGACCAGCGTCACCCGGCTTGCGTCCGCGACCAGTTGCTGGACGTAGACGGTGATGATCGGCTCGATCGACATGTTGGCGAAGGTGAACAGCATGCCGGTTGCCAGCATCGCCACGACAGGGCGTTTGTCGGGGATCTGCGCCCAACCGCCCTTTGGTTTCTCCTTGGGTTGTGCCTGCATTGGCGGGCGAGGCATCTCCTTGATCAGGAACGTCGTCGCCAGCGCCGCCAGGAAAATGACGCCGCCCGCGATGAGGAAGGTGGCGCGAATACCGATCAATGGCGGCAGCGCGCCGCCAAGCAACGGGCCGACCAGGGAGCCTGCGGTGATGCCGGCCGACAGCACGCCGAGCGCCCAGCCGGAGCGCTTCTTCGGCGTCTGCATGGCGACAAGGATCGTCGAGCCTGAGGAATAACCGCCGGCAAAGCCGATCAGCAGGCGCAAAAGCACCAATTGCCAGACGGTCTGCACCATGCCGGTCAGCGACATGCAGATCGCCATGCCGAAACTGGCGCGCACCAGCATCACCTTGCGGCCGTAGCGGTCGCCGAGCCGCCCCCACAGCGGTGCGACAAGGGCGGCGGCAAGGAAGGTGGCGCCGAAGGCGATGCCGGACCATTGCACGATCGCCGCGTGGCCCACGGCGCCCAGCTGTTCGACATAGAGCGGCAGGAACGGCAGCAACAGCGTCATCGCCACAAGCGTGCTGAACGATCCGGCAAAGCACACGAGCAGGTTGCGCCGCCAATGAATGTTGTAGGTGGAAGGCGCTTCGGCGGCCTGCGCTGCACTGTCCTGCGGCATGTCCTATCCTGTCCGCTTGCTGCGGATACCATTTTGGGATACCAACTTGGTACCTCATGGACGCAAAGCCCGGCTGCTGTCAATCAGGCGCTCTCAATGTGATCGGCAAGACCAACGGGCAAGGCCGATCGCCAGCAATGGAAGCAACTATGTCGCAGATGCAGATCGTCGAAAAAGCGCTTCGCGAGATGATCCTTGGCCTTGAGGTCGGTCCTGGCGAGCGGCTGACGGAGCGCTGGATCGAGAGCCGCTTCGGCGCCTCGCGCACGCCGGTCAGGGCAGCCCTGCTGCGGCTGGAGACGGAAGGGCTGATCTGCCGCGACGGGCGCGGCTGGACCGTGTCGCCGATCAACCTTGCCGAACTGGAACAGATCGCGGTGTACCGCGAAGCGGTCGAGGTCGCGGCGGTCAGGCTGACTTCGGCGCTGGCCGACAGGAGCGCAGCCGATGTCATCGAGGCGATGCTGGACTCCTGCGACACTGCCACGCCGCGCGAGGAATGGCACCGCGTCGGCATGGATTTCCATATCGAACTGGCGCGGCTCTCCGGCAACGAGTTCCTGTTTCGGGCCGTGCGCGATGCCATGACGCGGCTGTCGCGGGCGCGCTGGCTGGAGGTGCGCGACGAGGCGGCCCTTGGCCGCGCCTGGAGCGAGCATCACGCCATTCTGGCAGCGGTGCGGGCCGGCGATGCCGATGCGGCGGCGGCGCGACTTTCCGCCCATATAGCCGGCAGCCGCGCCCGCCTGGTGACGTCGTTGCACAATGACCGGCGCGGCCTACGCGCCAGGGGTTTTGCCGTCGTCGCCGCTTGATACTGGTCACGAAAACGAAAGAACGCCGTCGCGATCCGCTTTCGGCCTCGCTTCGCGGACGCCGATGGCGTAAGAGGCGGCCATGGAAAACAACCGATTTGAAACACCCGTGACCGTTAAGTCGGGCACGGAGGGAAGCACTCAGCTCTTGCGTACGGTGCGCGAGGCTTCCGATTACCTGCTCAACAGCTGGCCCGGCAAGCGCAGCCCCAAGCACCGCGAAGCGCTGCAGGCCTGCCATGACGCGCTGGCCGGCGACAAGCCGGCGATGATTGCAAGACGCGCCTTCATCGCCGCCGCGCGCGAGGTGAACGTCTTCGTCAGCGACAAGGCCCCGGCCTGATCACATCGGCCTGATCACACCGGCATTTTGCCAGGATCCGGCCCGTTTCGCGGGCCGGTGATCCTGTCTTGCCTATTTTTCTGTCTCGGTGTCGGTTTTGGAACTTGCCTCGTTCTCAGGCTCGGCGCGCTCCTTGGCCGCGACCTTGGCGGCGAGCTTCTCCGCCTTCTTGGCGGCCTTCTGCCGGTCGCGCTCTTTGCGTTCCTGACCGTAATTCGGTGGTCGAGCCATATCGTTTCCTTTCGCTGTGCCTGATCCTGCCTAGAAGCATTGGCCGGCAAACACAACAGCGCCGCGAGGGCAGATGCCAGCGGTTCTGGACTTGCGTGATGGCGAACACAATGGTTTAGAAAAGGCTGCGGGACAGTTGCTGGAGCCGCCGCCGACCGATTTCGAATCAAAACGACCGATGGCCACGCTTCAAAGAAACGCACAGAAGCTGATCTACTATGCGCGCAACGCCATGCGCGACATCGCGCCGCCGGTTCTTTTCCGGCGCCGGCTCGGCCGGCTGCTCGATCAGGCCAGGCTTTCCGACGCATCGGTCCGCCAGCGGCTCAATTACTACAACACGCTGCGGGAGCCTTTTAGCCCCAGCCCCGAGGCCGTGCCGGTCAGCCGGCTGCCGTCGGACCGCAGCATGTACTATTACGATCTGAAGGAGTTCACCCGTTATTTCGACCCAGATCTGCGCATCGACCTGGAATTCGGCGACGTCATCGAAGTGCCGAAGATGCCGTCGATCGTCAAGGACCGGCCGATAGCGGGCGACAACGGCAACGGCGTCCTGTTCAAGCTGAACAAGTTCCGTCATTTCTACATGCCGGCCGACGATGTCGCCTTCGCCGACAAGCATCCGCTCGTCGTTTGGCGCGGCGAACTCAACAATCCGATCCGCACCTTGTTGCTGGATGCAGCCCGCAATCTGCCGTTCTGCGATGTCGGCACGCCGAGGGCGACAGCACTTGCGGAATACCGCAAGCCCTATCTCAGCATCGATCAGCAGCGCCGCTACCGCTACATCATCTCGCTCGAAGGCAATGATGTCGCGACCAATCTGAAATGGATCATGAGCTCGAACTCGCTCTGCCTGATGCCGCCGCCGACTTACGAGACCTGGTTCGCCGAGGGGCAACTCGAGCCCGATGTCCATTATGTGCCGCTGGCGCCCGACTTCAGCGATCTGGCCGAGCGGGTGCATCATCTCGAGCAGCATCCGGCCGAGGCCCAGCGCATCGTTGCGGCGGCCAACGCCTATTGCCGCAAATTCGCCGACGAGCGGGCCGAGCAGGCGATCTGCCTGCTCGTGCTCTACAAATATTTCGTGCTCAGCGGCCAGATCGAGCCCGATCCGCAGGTCTGGCGGTTTATCGCGGGCTAGCCGCTTCCGGCGCCCTTAAGTCAGATAACGCTGCGGTCCATAACCAGATCGGCCGGGCCGAAGCGGTCCTTCGCCGTAAACTGCTGGTGCCAGTAGGGATAGAGCACCGGCGGCCGGCTGACGGCATCGAGGCGCTGGCGTTCATCAAAGGACAGCGTCAGGCTTGCCGCGGCGAGATTGTCTTTCAACTGGGCCTCGTTGCGTGCGCCAATCACCAGCGAACTGACGGCCGGCCGGCCAAGCAGCCAGGCCAGCGCCACCTGGGCCGCCGAGACGCCGCGAGTGGCGCCGATGTCGACCAGCACGTCGACGATCCGCCACAGCCGGTCCTCGTCGCGGATCGGTGGTTCCGACCAGCCGCCGATCTGGCGCGCCGTCGGACTGTCGCGGCGGTATTTTCCCGACATCAGGCCGCCGGCGAGCGGGCTCCACACCAGCACGCCAAGGCCCTGGTCGACCGAGATCGGCAAGAGCTCATACTCGGCCTCGCGTGCTTCCAGCGTGTAGTGGATCTGCTGGGTGACGAAGCGCGGCTGGTGCTGGCTGTCGCTGATGCCGAGCGCCTTCATGACCTGCCAGCCGGAATAGTTGGAGCAGCCGACATAGCGGATCTTGCCCTGGGCAACCAGCGTGTCGAGCGCGGCGATGGTTTCCTCGAGCGGCGTCGCGCCATCCCATTCGTGCAGGAAATAGATGTCGATGACATCTGTCCTGAGGCGCTTCAGGCTCTTCTCGCATTCGCGGATCAGATGATGGCGCGACAGGCCCTCGTCATTGGGGCCCTTGCCGATCCGCATGCGCGCCTTGGAGGCGATCAGCACGTCGTTCTTGCGCTTGCCGCCGAGCGCCTCGCCGATGATCTCTTCCGACAATCCGTTCGAATAGACATTGGCGGTGTCGATGAGATTGATGCCGGCATCGATGCAAGTGTCGATGATGCGCGAGGCCTCCGCGAGATCGGAATTGCCGACGGCAGCGAACGGCCCGCTGCCGCCGAAGGTCATGGTTCCCAAGGTCAGCGTCGAAACTTTCAAGCCGGAACGGCCAAGCGTGCGGTATTCCATGTCAGATCCTCGTAGTTTTGGTGGGGAGGTGGTTTTAGCAGGAAAGGGCGGGGAAGCCCGAACGGGTCCGCCATTTGTAGGACAATTTGAGCGGCTTGTCGCCATGCCACGGCGATGGATCAGCCATGCCTCGCCGATTTGCAGCGATGATCGGCTGGCTGGCGGGTTGCAATAAAACCGTCATTGCCGGCCTATATCAAGTCGGCTCAGGGTTTCATGTCAGCCGGCAAGCGGAGCAGTGGAAATGACCGAGTTGAAGCAGAATTCTCCGGCCAGGGATTGGCTGGAAGCCGAACTCGCCGACATGCTCGACGAGGACTATGAGCTTGAAATGTCGGAGCCGGCGCTGTCGCTGGAGATCTCCAAGATCTACAAGAACGCGCATCCGCCGTCGATCGACCGCATGCAGTATTTCCGCGACCTGATCGGCTTGCAGTCGGAACTAATCAAGCTGCAGTCCTGGGTCGCCTACCACAAGAAGAAGCTGGTGGTGGTTTTCGAAGGACGCGATTCCGCCGGCAAGGGCGGCGTCATCAAGCGCATCACCCAGCGCCTCAACCCGCGCATCTGCCGCGTCGTGGCGCTGCCGGCGCCGACCGAGCGCGAAAAATCGCAGTGGTATTTCCAGCGCTACGTGCCGCATCTGCCGGCCGGCGGCGAGATCGTGCTGTTCGACCGCTCCTGGTACAACCGCTCCGGCGTCGAGCGGGTGATGGGCTTTGCCGAACCCGATCAGGTCGAAGAGTTCTTCCGCGACGTGCCGGAGTTCGAGCGCATGCTGGTCCGCTCCGGCGTCACGCTGGTCAAATACTGGTTCTCGATCACCGACGAGGAACAGCAGATGCGCTTCATGATGCGCATCCACGACCCGATGAAGCAGTGGAAGCTGTCGCCGATGGACCTGCAGTCGCGCGTGCGCTGGGAGCAGTACACCAAGGCCAAGGAAGAGACGTTTGCCCGCACCAACATCCCAGAGGCACCGTGGTACATCGTCGAAGGCAACGACAAGAAGCGGGCGCGGCTGAACTGCATCGACCATCTCCTCAAACAGCTGCCCTATGAGGACGTGCCGCACGAAGAAATCACGCTGCCCGAGCGGGTGTTCAACCCGGAGTACGAGCGCCAGGTCCTGCCGCGCGAGCTTTACGTGCCGGAGAAGTATTGAGCACTTTTCCTTCTCCCCGTTTCACGGGGAGAAGGTGCCGGAAGGGCGGATGAGGGGCAGCTCCGGCGACGAATTCACAGCCGTCGGACGCTGCTAACCTCCAAAGCAGCGCTGCCCCTCATTGCCTGCCGGGCATTTCTCCCCGTAGAACGGGGAGAAAGAAGCCTGCGCCTATCACTTCGCCACTACACCCGCTTGATCGTCACATGCGTGGCGAGCGCTGTCGCCACCTGCTCGGTGCACTGGTAACCCAGCTTCAGCATATCCAGCCCGGCAAACAGGCTCTCGCCCCTCCCGAGCAACACTGGCGACACCGCCAGATGCAACTCGTCGATGAGCTTCTCTTGCAGATATTGCCGGATGGTGGAAACGCCGCCGCCGACGCGGACATCCTTGCCGCCGGCCGCGGCCTTTGCTTGTTCGAGCGCGGCGTGGATGCCGCCGGTGACGAAGTGGAAAACGGTGCCGCCTTCCATCGCAATGGGGTCGCGCTTGTGATGGGTCAGCACGAAGGTCGGCACATGATAGGGCGGGTTGTCGCCCCACCAGCCTTTCCAGCTCTCGTCCGGCCATTCGCCGCGGATTGGGCCGAACATGTTGCGGCCGAGGATCCAGGCGCCGACATTGTGGAAGCTGCCGATGGTGAACCGGTCGTCCACATCGGTGGTGCCGCCATCCTTGCCGACCATCTCGTGGAAGGTGCGGGTGCCGGTCATCCATTTGTGCAGATCTTCGCCACCAACGCCGAGCGGATTTTGCAGGTCCTGGTCAGGACCGGCGCCGAAACCGTCGAGCGACAAGGTGAAGGCATTGACGCGCAGTTTGGACATGGAAGACTCCCTTTGGTGACCAGTTGTGATTTGCAATCAGTATTCAAACTGATTGCATTTTGCAACTAGTATTTTTAGAGGCAAGCGATCTGTGGAATGCGCAGGGACCTCAAGCCGCCACGCGCTTCGGCATCACCGCAAACGGGCTGAGCCCAAGCCAGATCTGCATCTTGCCGGCGACGTCGAGATCGCCGGTCAGGCTGATCTTGTCGCGTTCCTTGTGAACTGTCGTCAGCCCCATCCAGATCGAGGTCATGGTGCACAGATCGGTCGAGACGTAGAGATCGACGTCGAAGCCCGGATCGTACCAGCAAAGATCGACCTCGCCCTGCTTTTCGACGATCAGCCACCACGATCGTTTTGACGCCGGCAGGTCATGGTACAGGAATTGTATCACGGTGCGCCCGTCCGGCAGCGGACTGGGGTTCAGATTGCGCCGCATGTCCCACATCAGCAGCGACGGATCGAGGTTTTTGAGCGACAGCCTGGCCTCGACCCATTTCTGGCCCCAAAACCCCATCGCCTCGACAACCGGGCGCAAATCCCGGCCCGCCTCGGTCAGCCGGTATTCGAACACGCCCTTCTCGGTCGCGATCTCGGTCCGCTCGACGATGCCTCCCGCTTCGAGATCCCTAAGCCGTTGCGACAGAAGGGTTGGCGACATTTTCGGCACGCCGCGGCGCAAATCGTTGAAGCGGGTCGATCCCGCCACCAGTTCGCGCAACAGCACCATGGTCCAGCGTGTGCACAACAGCTCCGCCGCCATGGAGAGCGGGCAGAATTGCTTGTAACCGGCTTGTGTCATGTGGTGAGCTCCAAAAGATGTTACCGGACCTTATTCAGAAAACCTGAGTTCAGCCAGTACAGAAGCTGTACTGGCACCCCCGGTACAGTTCTGTGACTGGAGCGGTCCGGCGCCGCCATGCGAGGCAGCGGTCACGTCACCGGGCAGTCCGGTGCCGATCCATGAGGAGTTGGACAATGACCGCTTACGTGATCGCAGACATCAAGGTGAAGGACGACAAATGGGTGCCGGCCTATGCCGCTTCGGTGCATGACCTCGTCCACAAGCATGGCGGCAAGTATCTCGCCCGCAGCGGCAATGTGAAGACGCTGGAGGGCAAGCCGCTCGACACCAGCCTGATCGCCATCATGGCGTTTCCGTCGGCAAAGGCAGCCGAGGCCTTCACCAACGATCCGCAATACGCCCCGTTTGTGGCGGAGCGCCGGAAGGGCAGCGACAGCCGCTTCCAGCTGATCGACGATACCGATCTCGCCGGAACGATTCCTTATTTGCCAAAGGCGTGAGGAAAAGCCGGAACCCGGAGCATCCAGGTTCCGGCTAACCCTTCAGCATCTGCGCCACTTCCGGCGCGAAGTAAGTCAGGATGCCGTCACAGCCGGCGCGCTTGAAGGCGAGCAGGCTCTCCAGCATCGCCTTTTCGCCGTCGATCCAGCCATTGGCGGCCGCCGCCTTGATCATCGAATATTCGCCCGAAACCTGGTAGGCGAAGGTCGGCATTTGGAACTCATCCTTCAGCCGCCGGATAATGTCGAGATAGGGCAGGCCAGGCTTGACCATCAGCATGTCGGCGCCCTCGGCGAGGTCCTGCTCGGCCTCGCGCACTGCTTCGTCGGAATTGGCGTGGTCGAGATAATAAGTCTTTTTGTCGCCCTTGAGCAGGCCGGCGGTGCCGACCGCCTCGCGGTAGGGGCCATAGAAGGCGGAGGCGAATTTCGTCGCATAGGACATGATCGCCACATCCGAAAAACCGTTGGCGTCGAGTGCGTCGCGAATGGCGCCGATGCGGCCGTCCATCATGTCGGACGGCGCGATGATGTCGGCGCCGGCCGCGGCCTGGATGACGGCCGCGGCGGTCACCTGTTCCACCGTCTCGTCATTGACGATGATGCCGTCGCGCAAGATGCCGTCATGGCCGTGCGAGGTGAACGGATCGAGCGCGGCATCGGTGATGATGCCGATCTCCGGCACCGCGTCCTTGATGGCGCGGGTGGCGCGGTTGATGATGTTTTCCGGGTCGAGGATGTGCGATCCCGTCAGGTCGCGCAGGCTGAGTTCAACATTGGGGAAGGTGGCGATCGCCGGAATGCCGAGCTTAGCGGCCCGCTCGGCCTCCTTGACGGCGAGGTCCAGCGACAGGCGGAAGACGCCGGGCATGGCGGCGATCGGCTCACGCGTGTTCTTGCCGTCGATGACGAAGATCGGCCAGATCAGATCGTTCACCGTAAGCCGGTTTTCCTGCACCAGGCGGCGCGACCAGTCGGCCTTGCGCATGCGCCGCAAGCGGCGGCTGCCGGTGATCTCGTCGACGCTGCGCGCACCGGCGGGCTTTGCCGGTGCGAATTTGTTGCTCGTCGCGGGGGTGAATTTGTTCATCGCAAAAACTCCGGGTCGGGGCGGCTTTTACCACGAGGCCTTGCCGCTGACCAATGCGACACGATTGTGCCAGTCGATAACGCGCTGCTTACGGCTTCGGCGGCCACGCCAGTTCTGGGCCGGTTTTGAAGAACGACACATTGTTGGTGAAGGTGCTCTCCGGGGCGAGCCGGATCAGGCGCCCGTCCGGATGGCCGATGTCGGCGACATTGTCGATGAACCAGCGGTTCCAGGTCGCCTCCGGGCCGAGATATTTGTGCAGCAGCCGTTTGAAGCGGTTCGGCGCCATCGCTTCTATGGTGGCGACGCCGCGCAGGCCGAGATGCAGCAGGATGCCGGCCTCATTGTCGAAATGGACGATCTCCACGGCGCAGCGCGGGTCACGTTCGAGGTGTTTGACAGCACTTGCGCCGGTCGAGCCGAGTAGCCAGATCGCAGCGTCCTCCCAGATGAACCACATCGGCGCGTTGCGCGGCGCGCCGTCAGCGGTCACGGTCGCCAGATTGGCCATCAGCGGGCGGCTGAGAACATCATCCGGGTCGAACTTTTTCGGCATCTCCCAGCCATGGCTCGGCGCTGCGGTTTCAAGCGTCATGCGTTTGTCCCTGCATCAGAAGAAAGGCTGTTTTGCCCGGCAATTTTGCGCGCATTTCTGTCGGGGGCAAAGCACGGTCGCGTTGCCTTGCGAAAATCCAAACCGCGCCCGCCGGTTGACGCACCCATGCGCCACCTTTAGCACTTCAGTCCCGCAGGCGCGGGGAGGGATTCTCTGACGATGGACTTTGGCGGCGGCGACGAGATCCGCTTCGAACGGTTGGGCAAGGCAGGCGTCGTCACGCTGACGCGGCCGCAGGCGCTCAATGCGCTGACACATCGCATGATCAAGGCGCTGGACAAGGCGCTCGACGCTTTTGAACGCGACGCCGGCATCGATGTCGTCGTCGTCAAGGCCGAGGGCAGGGCGTTTTGCGCCGGCGGCGACATCATGCACGTCTACGAGGCCCGCGCCGGAAAGCCGCCGGTCGAGTTCTTCGCCGACGAATACCGGCTTAACGCCCGCATTAACAGTTACAAAAAGCCCTACGTCGCGCTGATCGACGGGATCGTGATGGGCGGCGGCGTCGGCATCTCGTTCCACGGCTCGCAGCGCGTGCTGACCGAGAACGCCCAGTTCGCCATGCCCGAAGTCGGCATCGGTTTCTTCCCCGATGTCGGCGGCAGCCATCTTCTGCCTGACCTTGGCGGCAGTTTCGGCATGTATCTGGCGCTGACCGGCAACCGCATCCGCTATGGCGATGCGCTGTGGTCTGGCCTGGCCACCCACACCATAAAGGCCGCCGACCAATCCGCCTTTCTCGATCGGCTCTGCGCCAATGGCGATCCGGAATCGGTGCTGCGCGGCTTCTTCGTGCCGGCCCGGCGCGAAACCGCCCAGCCGGTGCTGGAAGCCATCGCCCGGCATTTTTCCCAACCCTCGCTCGCCGAAATCCTCAAGAGCCTGGAGCGGGCGGCAGGCGCCGACGAGTTTGCCGCCAAGACGCTGGCCACCATCCGCACCCGCTCGCCGACCAGCCTCAATGTCGCGTGGCGCCAGATCAGCGCCGGGCTGACGCTGTCGATGGAAGCCTGCATGAAGATGGAGTTCCGCATCCTCAACCGCATGCTGGCCGGGCACGACTTCTATGAAGGCATCCGCGCCGTCCTCGTCGACAAGGGTTCGACGCCGCAGTGGCGGCCGGCAAGCCTGGCCGAGGTCGACGCTGCTTCGGTGGACGCCTATTTCGCGCCGCTCGAACGGGAGCTCGAACTGTGAGCGAGGTCACGTCGCGGCGCATCGTGCTGCAGCCCTCGGGCGTCGAGATCATCTTCGCCTGGTTCCAGCGCGTCATAGCTGGCTATTGCCTGCTGTTCGGCATCCTGTACTGGATCCGGCTGATCGGTTTTTATCCCGGCCCGCTGTGGCGCTTCGACCTGATGCCGGTGCACTGGCAGGTCGTGGCGGTGATGCTGGCCGTGTTCTTCCCCTTCGCCGCCGCCGGCCTGTGGATGCTGGCGTCGTGGGGCCCGGTGATCTGGTTCATCTGTGCTGTCACCGAGACCATAATGTATGCCGGCTTCCCCGATCTCTACGGCCACCGGCCGCTGATCGTCTTCTCGCATGCCGCGGTCGCGCTGCTCTACATCGCCTTCCGCGTCGTCATCTGGATGCGCAAGCGCCCTGCGCGCGCCTGAAACGCCGCCCCGCAGCCATTGGCTAAATCTTTAGGTTAATTATCCTTGCTCGGGTGACCGTTCGTTAAGCGTCTTGCGAAACCTATTACCGGTAAGCTCTTGTTAGCCCTAGCGTTTAAGTCGAATTTTATGAGTATTCGATAGTGTCGCAATCAAGGTGAAAAACAAAAAATCACCAGGGCGACAAACGAGAGGCAAAGACAATGATCAATTCGCGTCCGGCGGCGAAGACCGCCAACGTATCCGACGATCGCCGCGAGGCTATCCGTTCGCTTTACATGGAATCGCTGCAGCTGGTCGAGCGTCTGCATCGCCGTCTGCTTGACGTGATCAAGGACGAGTTCGACCGCAATGGCCGTTCCGACATCAATGCCATCCAGGCGCTGCTTCTGTTCAACATCGGCAACTCCGAGCTGACCGCCGGCGAGCTGCGCTCGCGTGGCTACTATCTCGGCTCGAACGTCTCCTACAATCTGAAGAAGCTGGTCGATCTCGGCTTCATCAACCACCAGCGCTCGCGCATCGACCGCCGTTCGGTCCGCGTTTCGCTGACGCCGAAGGGCAATGAAGTGGCGGAAGTCGTCGCCGGTCTCTATGAGCGCCATGTCGGCTCGATCGAACAGGTCGGCGGCATCAACAGCGAAGAGTTCAAGCAGATGAACCGCGCGCTGCAGCGCCTCGACCGCTTCTGGAACGACACCATCGCCTACCGGATGTAATCAGCGGGCCATTGAATAGCAGTTGCGCCGGAAGAAGCGCGGCCGGAGGCAAGTCTCAGTCAACAGGCCGGTGCCGAAAAGCACCGGCCTTTTCTTTTTCGAGCCGCCTGCGCTTCCAATTCGGCGCAAAGCCACGTTGCCGCCATATTCGCGGTGGAAGCGAGGGCTGTGGGTATGCGGCGGCGAAAGCTGTTCGCGCGCCTGTAAGGTCGCATCGCCGTCCGCTTTTGACGGCCAGGTGACGCAGGTCATGGTTGGCTAATTGTTAACAGTGCCAACTTTAGAGTGCGGGCGATATCGCCCAACATCGAGCACGTAGCCGAACGCTGCAACAGCCAAACGCTACAAGCCAAACACGACAAGAATGTCTGGAACGTCCATGAGAACCAGCCGCCGCTTTTTCCTTTCCGGAGCTTCCGCGCTCGCCGTTGCCATGGTTGCCAATGCCGCCAGCGCGCAGGATGTGATCGACGATATCCTGAAGTCTTCGAACCGTGGCAATTGGGACGACCAGTTCGACGCCCGCGCCTCCGAAGGCGGCAAGGTCGCCTCGACGCTGCCGATCTTCAGCCTGCAGACGGTCGCCTTCACCGAACAGGCGGTGGCGCAGTATCAGAACATCGTCGCCCAGGGCGGCTGGGGCGAGGTGCCAGCGACCAAGAAGCTGCAGCTTGGCGTCGACGATCCGGACGTGGTGCCGCTGCGCAAGCGGCTGATGGTTTCGGGCGACCTGGCGCAGAGCGCCGGCATTTCGACGTCGTTCGATTCCTACGTCGACGCCGCGGTCAAGCGCTTCCAGGCGCGCCATGGCCTGCCGGCCGACGGCGCCATGGGCAAATACACCTATGCCGCGATGAACGTTTCGGCGCAGATCCGCCTCGGTCAGCTGCAGACCAATCTGGAGCGCCTGCGCGAAAAGGCCGGCACGCTGGGCAGCCGTTATGTGCTGGTCGATATCCCGGCGGCACAGATCGAGGCGGTCGAGAACGATCGCGTCGTGCTGCGCCACACCGCAATCGTCGGCAAGATCGACCGCCAGACCCCGGTGGTCAATTCCAAGATCAACGAGATCATCGTCAATCCTTACTGGAACGCGCCGGTCTCGATCGTGCGCAAGGACATCATTCCGCTGATGCGGAAGAACCCCGACTATCTCAAGGACAGCCATATCCGCCTGTTTGCGCCGGATGGCAGCGAAGTCGATCCGATGACTGTCGATTGGTCGACGGATGATGCCGCAAAATACCGCTTCCGCCAGGATCCGGGTTCCGGCAACGCCATGGCTTCGGTCAAGATCAACTTCCCCAGCCCCGACGGCGTCTACATGCACGATACGCCGCAGCAAAGCCTGTTCGGCAAGATGATGCGCTTCGATTCCTCGGGCTGCGTGCGTGTCCAGAACGTGCGCGACCTCGTCACATGGATCCTGCGCGACACACCCGGCTGGGACCGCCAGCATTTCGAGGCGACCATCAAGACCGGCGAGAACACGCCGGTGCAGGTCGTCAACCCGGTTCCGGTCCACTTCCTCTATGTGTCGGCCTGGTCGACGGGTCCGGGCGTCGTGCAGTTCCGCGACGACGTCTACGCGCTCGATGGCGCCAGCGAACTGCAGATCACCTCTTCGCTCTAAGCTGCTGATCTCCTTCAGGAAAGGCCACCGCAAGGTGGCCTTTTCCGTTCGACATCCCAACAGAAGAAGACTGGTGGCCGCCAGCCATGCAGGCCATGAACACTGCCGGACGTTGCGCCGCAGGCCCATCTGGACGGACTAACGGCAATTGCGCATGGTCCTCAAAACAGCCGGAATCGCGCCATGCAGGTCGCAATCTTCATCCTCGCCGTGCTGGTCTTCGTCGCTCTTTCCGGCGCACTGGTGCGGTTGGTTCGGGTGCCGCTGCCGGTGCTGCAGATTGCCATCGGCGCCGCGCTCGCCTGGCCGGTGAAAGGCATCCATGTCGAGATCGACCCCGAACTCTTCCTGCTGGTGTTCATTCCGCCGCTTTTGTTCGGCGATGCCTATGGAGCGCCAAAACGCGAGCTGATCGCGCTGCGCGGACCGATCCTCGATCTGGCCATCGGGCTGGTCTTCTTTACCATTGTCGGCTTCGGTTATGCCTTGCACTGGTTGGTGCCGAGCATCCCGCTGGTCGTCGCCTTCGCGCTCGCCGCCGTGCTGTCCCCGACCGACGCCGTGGCGGTGTCCTCGATCGTCGACAGAAGCCTGGTGCCGGCGCGGCTGATGCATATTCTGGAAGGCGAGGCGCTGCTCAACGACGCCTCGGGCCTGGTCATGTTCCGCTTCGCCGTCGCCGCCGCCGTGACCGGCAGCTTTTCCTTCGCCGATGCATCGCTGTCCTTCGTCTATGCCGTCGCCATCGGCATCCTGGCCGGCATCGCCGCGTTGTTCATCGCCGCCAGGCTGCTGCAGCTTCTGAATCGCATCGGCGGCGTTCCGGCCGAGGCGCAGGTTCTGGTCATGGTCCTGCTGCCCTTCATTGCCTATCTCGTCGCCGAACATCTGCATGCCTCAGGCATTCTGGCGGCGGTCACCGCCGGGCTTTTGACCGGCGGCTCCGGCGTCTTCCGCTTCCTCGGCGTCTCGGCGCGCATGCAGACGATCTCGCTGTGGACGACCTTGTCCTTCGTCTACAATGGCGCGCTGTTCATCGTGCTCGGCATGCAGCTTCCCGAAATCATTCGCCGCGTGCCGCCCGAACTGACTGGCCATTACCCGATCATCCAGCCGGTCGCGACGGTGATTGCGCTGACGCTGTGCCTGATCGCGCTGCGCTTCCTCTGGATCTGGGTCGGCGACATCGCGGCAGGCCTCAAGGCAAAATGGGGAAAGCGCAAGGCCGAGCCGTTCGGGATGCGTGTGCGGCTTGCCGGCTCGGTGGCGGGCGTGCGCGGCGCGATCACGCTGGCCGGCATCCTGTCGCTCCCGCTCGCCATGCCGGACGGCTCGCCTTTTCCCGCGCGCGACCTGGTGATCTTCCTCGCCGCCGGCGTCATCATCTGTTCGCTCGCCATCGCCAGCGTGGCGCTGCCGAAGATAGCGCGCGGGCTGGTCGAGCCGGGCGAGGATGGCAGCGCCATCGAGGAGCGTCTCGCCCGCATCGGCGCCGCCAAGGCGGCCATCGCCCGCGTCGAAAGCATGGCGGGCGCCAGCGACGACGACCAGGGCGAGGTGCCCGGCGCCAGGCTTGCCGCCGCCGAAAACATCGTCGCCGGCTACCGGCGCCGGATCGCCACCTCGGACGAGGCCGACGACGCCCGGGCAGAGGCCCGCGAAGCCGGGCGGCTGGAGCTCGAAATGCGGCTTGCCGGCATCGAGGCCGAGCGCATCGCCGTGCGCGACATGTTAAGCAGCGGCGCGATCAACGACCATACGGCGCGGGCGCTGTTTACCGAGATCACGCTCACCGAAGCCTTGCTGCAGGGGCGGCAGGAGCGAAAATAGCGGTACAGGGCCGCTCTGGCGCAATCCGGCCAGCAAATTTCGCGCTGCAAACGTGGCGAGGCGAAAACAACTGTGTTAATGGCGCGGCAATGCATGTCGCCCGGAACCGTGCAGCGGTTTCGGGGCAACGATATGCATAGATAAATGCCCCGAACCGAAGGATTTCAGGCCATGGCAACTGCAGCGGCAGCGTCGAACAAATTCGAATCCTTCTTCGAAACCACGCTGGAAGATGCCGATCCGGAGATCTTCGGCTCCATCCGCAACGAGCTTGGCCGCCAGCGCCATGAGATCGAGCTGATCGCCTCGGAAAACATCGTTTCGCGCGCCGTGCTCGAGGCGCAGGGCTCGATTATGACCAACAAATACGCCGAGGGTTACCCGGGCAAGCGCTATTATGGCGGCTGCCAGTTCGTCGACGTCGCCGAGGAACTCGCCATCGAGCGCGCCAAAAAGCTGTTCGGCTGCAACTTCGCCAATGTCCAGCCGAATTCCGGCAGCCAGATGAACCAGGCGGTCTTCCTGGCGCTGCTGCAGCCCGGCGACACCTTCATGGGCCTCGACCTGAATTCCGGCGGCCACCTGACGCACGGCTCGCCCGTCAATATGAGCGGCAAGTGGTTCAAAGTCGTTTCCTACGGCGTGCGCAAGGACGACCATCTGCTCGACATGGACGCGATCGAAAAGACCGCACATGAGACCAAGCCAAAGCTGATCCTGGCCGGCGGCACCGCCTATTCGCGCATCTGGGACTGGAAGCGTTTTCGCGAGATCGCGGATGCGGTCGGCGCCTATCTGATGGTCGACATGGCCCATATTGCCGGCCTGGTTGCCGGCGGCGTGCATCCGTCACCGCTGCCGCACGCCCATGTCGTGACCACGACCACGCACAAATCGTTGCGAGGCCCGCGCGGCGGCATGATCCTGTGCAATGACGAGGACATCGCCAAGAAGATGAATTCGGCGGTTTTCCCCGGCCTGCAGGGCGGGCCGCTGATGCATGTCATCGCCGCCAAGGCTGTCGCCTTCGGCGAGGCGCTGAAGCCGAGCTTCAAGCTCTATGCCGAGAGCGTCGTCGCCAACGCCAAGGCGCTGGCGTCGAGCCTCAAGGAAACCGGCCTCGACATCGTGTCCGGCGGCACCGACAACCATCTGATGCTGGTCGATCTCAGGCCCAAGAACGCCACCGGCAAGCGCGCCGAGGCAGCGCTCGGCCGCGCCAACATCACCTGCAACAAGAACGGCATCCCGTTCGATCCGGAAAAGCCTTTCGTCACCTCTGGCGTGCGTCTGGGCACGCCGGCCGGCACCACGCGCGGCTTCGGCCAGGCCGAGTTCCGCGAGATCGGCAAGCTGATCGCCGAAGTGCTGGACGGGCTGAAGGTCGCCAATTCCGACGAAGGCAATGCGGCGGTCGAGGCGGCGGTGAAGGCAAAGGTCGTGGCGCTGACCGATCGTTTCCCGCTCTATCCCTATCTCGGTTGACCACCAGCGGCGCTTCGTCTTTTATCCCGCGCTCTGCGCCGCTTGCTGTCCGGGCGGCGCGGCCTGTTGGAGATTTGACGATGCGCATGTTCCATCCTGCCGTTCTGGCCTCCCTCGGCTCGCTTGCCGCTGTCGCCGTGTCGGGCGCGATCGCCCAGGAGCAGACGCAGCCGAGCACGGATATCCCCGCCACAAACACCTTTGGCAGGTGGACCACCATCATCGATGCGCTCGATACCGGCCAGGATTCCCGCAAGACCTGCGCTGCCTCCACGGCCTTTGTCGATGGCGGCGGCAATGCCGGCACGCTGACGCTTTCGATCTCGACCGGCGACGCGCTGCCGCCCGATGCCTATCCCGCGATCATGTTCACGATCGCCAACAAGGAGCTGCCGACCGGCAAGAAGATCGCCGCGACCTTCGGTGACCCCGGCGTCAAGGTTTCCGCGACCGTCTATTCCAATGATGCCGGCCGCCCGAGCTGGACCGTCGACAACCAGGCCAAGACCAGTCTCGCTTTGTTGCGGGCCATGCGCCAGGTCATCTCGCTCGACGTGACGTTCGGCAAGCAAGCCGTGGCCAGCATCCCTATGGACGGCTTCACCAAGGCCTACCGCAACCTCGGAACGTCCTGCGGCTTCCCGACCAAGGACGTCGCGCCCTGACATATCTGGCGCGGCTGGCAATTTTCCTCCCGCCTCGCTATCTCTGAGGGCGCGAGCGGCCGTTGCCGAACCTTTGCCGTCCCGGCAAAAACCTCTAAGCCTATCGTTCCGCCAGAATCGCCAACCTGAAGGCTCTCCATGCGCTGTCCCTATTGCCAGTCCGAAGATACGCAGGTGAAGGATTCGCGCCCCGCCGAGGATGGCGCGGCGATCCGCCGGCGGCGCGTCTGTCCCGATTGCGGTGGCCGTTTCACCACTTTCGAGCGCGTCCAGTTGCGCGACCTCGTGGTGGTGAAGAAGTCCGGCAGAAAGGTGCCGTTCGACCGCGACAAGCTCTTGCGTTCGGTGGAGATCGCGGTGCGCAAGCGCAATGTCGATCCCGAGCGCATCGACCGCGCCGTCACCGGCATCGTGCGCCAGCTCGAAAGCTCCGGCGAGACTGAAATCGCCTCGGGCGAGGTCGGCCGGCTCGTCATGGAAGCGCTGAAGTCGCTCGACGACGTCGCCTATGTCCGCTTCGCCTCGGTCTATCGCAATTTCCGTGAGGCCAAGGACTTCCATGACGTGCTGGGTGAGCTCAAAGGTGACGAACTCAAAGGCGACGAGCTGAAGAGCGAAGAGGACGCCGGCTGAGCATGGCAAGCCAAACGTCAGGGAAGGCCGATCAGCAGGCCCTCGATCGCCGCTTCATGGCCGCGGCGCTGAGGCTCTCGCGCAGAAATGCCGGCCGCACCTCGACCAACCCTTCCGTCGGCACCATAATCGTTCGCGACGATGGCGCCGGCCCGATGATCGTCGGCACAGGGGTCACCGCTGTTGGCGGCCGGCCGCATGCCGAGACCGAGGCGCTGACTGAAGCCGGCGAGTTGGCGCGCGGCGCCACCGCCTATGTCACGCTGGAGCCCTGCGCCCACCATGGCCGCACCCCGCCTTGCGCCAACGCGCTGGTCAATGCCGGAGTGGCGCGGGTCGTCGGCGCCGCCAGCGATCCCGATCCGCGCGTCTCCGGCAAAGGCTATGCCATCCTGCGCGCCGCCGGCATCGAAGTGGTCGAAAAGGTGCTGGTCGAGGAAGCCGCCGAGCAGATGGCCGGCTATTTGATTCGATCTATGAAAAAGCGTCCGGAAGTGACTCTGAAGCTTGCGCTTTCCAGCGACGGCAAGATCGGCAGGCATGGCGCCGGCCAGGTCGCGATCACCGGCGATATCGCCCGCCGCGAAGTCTATCTGATGCGCGCCGAAGCCGATGGCATACTGGTCGGCATCGGCACGGCACTGGAGGATGATCCCGCGCTCACCGTGCGGCTGCCGGGGCTGGAGAACCGCTCGCCGGCGCGCATCGTGCTCGATTGCCAGATCAGGCTGCCCGAAGCCTCGAAGCTGGTCTCCGGCATCGACCGGGTGCCGCTCTATATCACCGCGAGCCTGGAGGCTGATCCGCTACGGCGGTCGGTGCTGGAGCGTGCCGGCGTGCGCTTCATCGGCACCGAAACCCATGAAGGCGGCATTGCCTTGCCGGAACTGCTCGAGGATCTCGGCGCGCTCGGCATGGCCAGCGTTCTGGTCGAAGGCGGCGCCAAGGTGGCCAGCGCCTTCCTCGCCGAAGGACTGGTCGACCGCATCGTGCTGTTCCAGGGACCGGAAGCGATCGGCGAGGGCGGCATTGCATCGCCCATCGACGCCAACCATATCCCGGCAGGCTTCCGCAAATTGCGCGAGATGCGCTTCGGGGAAGACAGCTATGCCGAATGGGTGAGAGATATCTGAAATGTTCACTGGAATTGTCACCGATATCGGCACCGTCGCGGCCGTCAAGCCGCTGAGCGAAGGCGTCGGCCTGCGCATCGACACCGCCTATGACCCCGCGACGATCGCCATCGGTGCCTCGATCTCCTGCGGCGGCGTCTGCCTGACGGTGACGGCGCTGCCAGATGGCGGCTCGAACGCCCGCTGGTTCGAGGTCGAAGCCTGGGAAGAGGCACTGAGGCTGACCACGGCGTCGGGCTGGAAATCAGGCACCAAGGTCAATCTCGAGCGGGCACTGAAGATCGGCGACGAACTCGGCGGCCACATCGTGTCGGGTCATGTCGACGGCATGGCCGAAATCGCCGAGCGGAAGGATGAAGGCGATGCCGTTCGCTTCACGCTGGAGGCGCCGCGCGAACTGGCAAAATTCATTGCCCCAAAAGGCTCCGTCGCACTCGACGGCACCTCGCTTACCGTCAACAAGGTCGAAGGCGCCCGTTTCGATGTGCTGTTGATCCACCATTCGCTGACCGTGACGACTTGGGGCGAGCGCAAGGTGGGCGACAAGGTCAACCTGGAGATCGACACCATGGCCCGCTACGCCGCGCGACTGGTCGAGGCGGTGAAAGAGGGGCTTTGAGCCCCCCTGGGAAATTAGACCGGGCCTGAGCGTCGGACAAAGCTTGCGAATGTGACCGCTTCGGCCTAAGTCACCGGCTACCCCCGGAGACATTCATGGCAGGCACATCCCAACACGGCAAAGCGTTCATTCGCCCGAAGAAGAAGGCCCACCTTCTGATTATCGAGGCGCGCTTTCATGACGATCTTGCCGACGCGCTACTCGACGGCGCGACGAGCGCGCTCGACGAAGCCGGCGCGACCTATGACGTCGTCACCGTTCCCGGTTCGCTGGAAGTTCCAGCAGTGATCACTTTTGCGCTCGACGGCATGGGCGAGGGCGGCAAGGACTATGATGGTTTTGTCGCGCTCGGCACCATCATTCGTGGCGACACTTATCATTTCGACATCGTCGCCAATGAATCGAGCCGCGCGCTGATGGATCTCTCGGTGCAGGAAGCGATTGCGATCGGCAACGGCATCCTGACCACCGAGAACGACGCGCAGGCCTGGACGCGCGCCAAGCGCTCGGAGGGCGACAAGGGCGGCTTTGCCGCGCGCGCGGCGCTGACCATGATCGCGCTCAAGGAGAAGCTGGGAGCGCAATCGTGAGCGAACCCGCTTCGCCCGGCCAGCCCGCGATACGCCACGCCAACAAGCGTGGCGCCGCCCGTCTGGCCGCCGTGCAGGCGCTTTACCAGATGGACGTGGCCGGCAGCGGCGTCTTCGAGATCACCGCCGAATACGAGGCGTTCCGGCTCGGCAAGGAAGTCGACGGCGCGCTTTATCGCGAGGCCGACGCGCAGTGGTTCCGCGCAATCCTGGCCGGCGTCGTCGAGAACCAGACGACCATCGATCCGATCATACGCCAGGCGCTGACGGAAGACTGGCCGCTGTCCAGACTCGATTCGACATTGCGCGCCATCCTGCGCGCCGGCGTCTACGAACTGATGAAGCGCGACGACGTGCCGGTGGCCGTCATCGTTTCGGAATATGTCGACATCGCCAAGGCCTTCTACGAGGAAGACGAGCCGAAGCTGACCAACGCCGTGCTCGACCGTGTGTCGCGCCGGGTGCGGGGCGAGGGGCGCGGCAAGGACGCATTGTGACCGGCACCGTCGCCGGCGCAGCAAGGGAAGCGCGCCGCACGGCGATCATTCTGGCGACGTCGCAGGCGATTATCGGTTCGGCCGCGCCGATTGCCATTTCCATGGGCGGGCTGGCCGGGCAATATCTGCTTGGCCCCGATAAGTCGCTGGCAACGGCGCCAATCACCGGCTTCAACATCGGCGTGGCGCTCGGCGCGTTGCCGGCCGCGGCCATCATCCGCTGGCTCGGCCAGCGCGGCGGCTTCATGACCGGCACCATCGTCACCGCGCTTGGCGGCGTCATCTCCACGCTGGCACTGTTCCACGCCAGCTTCTGGCTGTTCGTTTTCGCCCTGCTGGTGATCGGCGTCGGCGGCGCCTTCGTCCAGCAGTTCCGCTTCGCCGCCGCCGATAATGCTCCGCCCGAATTCAAGGCGCGCGCCATTTCCTTCGTGCTGGCCGGCGGCGTCATCACCGCGATTCTCGGGCCGCAGATCGTCATCTTCACCCGCGAATTGCTGGCGCCGGTGATGTTTGCCGGCTCGTTCGTGGCCATTCCGGTTCTGGCGGCGGCCGGCGCCATCATCCTGTCATTCCTGCGCATCCCGGCCAAGGCTCCCGGCCACGCGGAAGTCGCGTCAAGCGACGCCCGGCCGCTGTCCGAGATCGTCACCCGGCCGCGTTTCGTCGCGGCACTGTTTTGCGCCGTCGGCAGCTATGCGCTGATGAGTTTCGTCATGACCGGCGCGCCGCTGGCCATGGTCGGCTGCGGCCTGTCGACGGACGACGCCACGCTCGGCATTTCCTGGCATGTGATGGCGATGTTTGCGCCGAGCTTCTTCACCGGATCGCTGATCCATCGCTTCGGCGCCGAACGCATCGTCGCAACCGGCCTGGTCCTGCTCATCGGCTGCGCCGCGGTGGCATTGTCCGGCCTGCATTTGTGGCAGTTCTGGACGGCGCTGATCCTGCTTGGCCTCGGCTGGAATTTCGCCTTCATCGGCGCCACCTCCATGGTCGCCGACAGCTACCATCCGTCCGAAAAGAGCAAGGTGCAGGGCTTCCACGACTTCGTCCTGTTCGGCTCCGTCGCCTTCGCCTCGCTAATGTCGGGCGCCATCTACAATGCCTGGGGCTGGGAGATGCTGAACTGGCTGGTTTTCCCGGTCGTCGCCCTGTGTTTCGTCGCCCTTGGCGCGCTCAAACTGACCGGATCGCGCAAAGCCCGCGCCTGATCCGGTTCTATCTTTGGCTTGGCACGACCTGTCAGCATGGCGCCGACCGAATCGCGGCGACCGCATAAAATTATTGCTTCTGTACCCATTGTTATGAAACCGTGTGCCCCGACGGGGCGTTGAAGCCATGCTCATATGCGGCCACCGCATTTCGGTCCAAAGCAAGGGGTTTTCACAATGTTTTCAGTCAAGATTCTGGCCGGCGCGGCGTTGGCGCTCGGCATCACGGCCGCCTCCGCCAATGCCCAGGTGGTCGTCTCCTCGAAGATCGACACCGAGGGCGGCGTGCTCGGCAACATCATCCAGCTTGTGCTCAACGCCAACAACATCAAGACCACCGACCGCATCCAGCTCGGCGGCACGCCGGTGGTACGCAAGGCGATCACCGCCGGCGAGATCGACATCTATCCCGAGTACACCGGCAATGCCGCTTTCTTCTTCGAGAAGGCCGACGATCCGGTCTGGAAGGATGCCGCCAAGGCCTATGAGACCGCCAAGAAGCTCGACTATGACGCCAACAAGATCGTCTGGCTGTCGCCGTCACCGGCCAACAACACCTGGGCGATCGCGCTGCGCAAGGAGGTTGCCGAGACCAACAAGCTGGCGACCCTTACCGACTTCGGCAAATACGTCGCCGGCGGCGGCACGGTGGTTTTGGCGGCGTCGGCTGAGTTCGTCAATTCGGCGGCAGCCCTGCCGGCGTTCCAGACCACTTACGGCTTCACGCTGAAGCCGGAGCAGTTGATCACGCTTTCGGGCGGCGACACCGCCGCGACAATCGGTGCTGCCGCCAACCAGACCAACGGCGCCAACGCCGCCATGGTCTACGGCACCGACGGCGGCATCGCGCCGTCCGGCCTGGTCGTGCTCGCCGACGACAAGGGCGTGCAGCCGGTCTACCAGCCGGCGCCGATCATCCGCGAAGCGGTGCTGAAAGAGCATCCGGAGATCGAGACGCTGTTGAAGCCGGTGTTCGCCAAGCTCGACCTCGTCACGCTGCAGGAACTCAACGGCCGCGTCCAGGTCGGCGGCGAGCCGGTCAAGGGTGTCGCCGAGGACTTTTTGAAGAAGAACGGGTTTTTGAAGTAGTCAGCGCATATTTGATCGTGACGCTGGTGCGAGACACCCCTCTCTGGAAGCTGCTGATCTCCCCCCTTGCGGGGGAGATGTCCGGCAGGACAGAGGGGGGTGCTGTCCCACCGACCTCACAACCGGTAGCAGGTGCGTGCCTCGACAGGGTTGCTTCCGAACAGGCCGACGCTCGAAAGCTGACGATCCTTCACACCCCCCTCTGGCCTGCCGGCCATCTCCCCCGCAAGGGGGGAGATCGGACTTCGCGTCGGCTTGCGCCGATCACCAGCGTAGTCTGCGCAACGTGGAAAATCGCTCCTCATGAGGGGCATCCATGACCCTGCGTTTCGACAAGCTCGGCATGGTTATCGCGGCGATCGTTGCCTATGCGGAGTTTCTGGCTCCGTTCGCCACCTTCCGCGCCAATCGTATCGTTCCCGGTCAGGCGCGCTCGATCCTGGAGGCGCTGCCGGCCACAGTCGGGCCGCTACTGCTGGCGATCGTCGTCGTGGCCGCAATTGTTGCCTTGCTGAAAACCCCGCTTGTCCTGCGCCTGGCCGCAAGCGTCGTGGCGCTCGCCGCCCTTGCCATCCTGATCGGTGTCGCCGGCACCTTCCTGATGCCGGCCGGCAACACCTTCGCCCGCATCTCGCCGGCTTCCGGGTTCTGGCTGTTGATCTTTGCCTTCACATTGTTGCTCGCCGACGTGCTGACCAGGCTCAACCTGTCGCCAGCGGCCCGCGTCGGCGTGCTCGTCGTCGCGGCGCTGGCCATCGGCTTGTTGCTGATATCGGGGCAGTGGGATAGCCTGTCGATCCTCAAGGAATATGCAAACCGCGCCGATAGTTTCTGGGCCGAAGGCTCCAAGCACATCACACTGGCGCTGGGGTCGCTGGCGGCGGCGGTGATCGTCGGCCTGCCGCTCGGCATTCTATGCCATCGCGTCGAACGGTTGCGCGCCGGTGTGCTCAACGTGCTCAACATCGTCCAGACCATACCCTCGATCGCGCTGTTCGGCCTGCTGATCGCGCCGCTCGGCTGGGTCGCCACCCATGTTCCGGGTGCCGCAGCGCTCGGTATCAGAGGCATCGGCACCGCGCCCGCCTTCGTTGCCTTGTTCCTCTATTCGCTGCTGCCGGTGGTGGCCAACACCGTGGTCGGGCTTGCCGGCGTACCCCGCGCGGCCAATGATGCAGCGCGCGGCATGGGCATGACCGATGGCCAGCGCCTGTTCGGCGTCGAGTTTCCGTTGGCCTTTCCGGTGATCCTCACCGGCATCCGCATCGTGCTGGTGCAGAACATCGGCCTGGCCACCATCGCAGCACTCATCGGCGGCGGCGGCTTCGGTGTGTTTGTGTTTCAGGGCGTTGGCCAGACGGCGATGGACCTGGTGCTGCTGGGCGCCGTGCCGACGGTGGCGCTGGCTTTTGCCGCGGCCATCATCCTCGACGCAGTAATCGAGATGACCGCCACCAGGCGCAGGGTTGAAACGGCATGATCGAGATCGAAGGCATTACCAAGCGCTATGACGCGACGACCGTGGTCAACGACGTGTCCATGGTCGTCGAGCCGCGCACGGTTTGCGTCATTGTCGGTACCTCCGGTTCCGGCAAGACGACGCTGCTGCGAATGATCAACCGGCTGGTCGAGCCGACCGCCGGCGTCATCAAGCTCGACGGCAACGACAACCGCTCGCTGCCCGGCTACGAACTGCGCCGCAGCATCGGCTACGCCATCCAGGGCCACGGCCTGTTCCCGCACCGCACCGTTGCGCAGAACATCGCCACCGTGCCGGTCCTGCTGGGCTGGGACAAGGACCGCATCAAGGCCCGCGTCGATGAGTTGATGACACTCTACCAGCTCGACCCCGAGGCTTATGGCCCGCGCTACCCGCACGAACTGTCCGGCGGGCAACAGCAGCGTGTCGGCGTCGCCCGCGCGCTCGCCGCCGAGCCCAATGTGCTTCTGATGGACGAGCCGTTCGGCGCACTCGACCCGATCATCCGCACCAAGGCGCAGGAGGACCTGCTGGCAATCCAGAAGCGCTTCGGTACCACCATCATCCTCGTCACCCACGACATGGAGGAGGCGGTCCACATGGGCGACAAGATCGCCGTCATGGATGCCGGAAAGCTGGTGCAATACGCCAAGCCGGAAGAGATCCTGGCGCGGCCGGCGAACGCCTTCGTCGAAACCCTGGTCGGCGCCAGCGAAAAGCCGTTCCGGCTCTTGTCGCTCGGCCGCGTGCGCGAGGCCGTGGAAAAGGGGTCTGCCGAAGGCGAGGCGATCCCAGGCGACGCCAGCCAGCGCGACGCGCTGGCCGAGCTTCTGTGGTCGGGCCGGCCCGCGCTGCCGGTCAAGGGCGAAGACGGCAAGCCGCTCGGCCGCGTCACCGTCGACGGGCTGGTGAAGCGCGCGGCGAGGCCGGCATGAAAGGGGCCGGTCTAAAAGCCTGGCTGCCTTCGCTGCTCAGGCTTGCACTGGTGGTGCTTCTCATAGCCTTCGTCACCAATCCCGGCTGGTTCGAGCCGCTGTTGAAGCCGCTGACCGAAAACAATGCGCCGGCGATCTACAATCAGGGCAGCCTGCTGACGCTGACCCTGCTGCATCTCAGGACCGTGCTGATCGCTACCGTCGCCGCAACCATCGTTGCCGTGGCGCTTGCCATCCTGGTGACCAGGCCGGCGGGCGCCGAATTCCTGCCGCTGTCGCGCAGCTTGGTGAACATCGGCCAGACCTTTCCGCCGGTGGCGGTGCTGGCGCTGGCGGTGCCCGCCGTCGGTTTCGGCGAGAAGCCGACGCTGATTGCGCTGTTTCTCTACGGCCTGCTGCCGATCTTCGAGAACGCGCTGACCGGCCTCACGACACTGCCCGGCAACATCATGGAGGCCGCGCGCGGCGCCGGCATGACGGGCTGGCAAAGGCTGATCAAGGTCGAATTGCCGCTGAGCGCGCCGATCATTCTGGGCGGCATAAGGCTGTCGGTGGTGATCAGCCTGGCCACGGCGACGATCGGTTCGACGGTTGCCGCCAAGACGCTGGGCGAGGTGATCATCGCCGGCCTGCTGTCCAACAATCTCGCCTTCGTCCTGCAAGGCGGCCTGATCGTCGCGGCGCTGGCGGTGCTGATCTATGACGGACTGTCCGCCATCGAGCGCTATACGGCGCGCAAGATGGGGCAGGAGACTGGCGACTGACCTTCGCTGGACTGCGGGCAAAGCATTGACTGACGCAGCGTCATTTCAACCGATCTAATAGCAAGGCATCGGCCACGGGAATGTTCTGGCCTAAACCTTTTGGCTGAAAGCGGGGCAAAAACCGAACAATATCTTGACGTTCCGAGCCCTGTTTCGCATACACCGCTGCGAAGGACGGATTCCGCCTAGGCTTATCCGCTCCCCGCACCAACGGCCCAGGGAGGGGTTCTTTTGGGCCATCAATCGAGGAAAATTCGGCAATGACCATCATTTCTGCCGTCATCGCCTGCGGCTTGCTTTCAATCCTTTACGCCATCTGGGCGACACGATCGGTTCTTGCAGCCGATCAGGGCAACGCACGCATGCAGGAAATCTCCGCCGCCATCCGCGAAGGCGCGCAAGCCTATCTGGCGCGCCAGTACACCACCATCGCCATCGTCGGCGTGGTCGTGCTTGTGCTCGCCTGGTGGCTGCTCTCGATCACCGCCGCGGTCGGCTTCCTGATCGGCGCCGTGCTCTCTGGCGCCGCCGGTTTCATCGGCATGCACGTCTCGGTGCGCGCCAATGTGCGCACCGCGCAGGCGGCGTCCAACAGCCTCGCCGCCGGTCTCGACATCGCCTTCAAGTCGGGCGCCATCACCGGTATGCTGGTGGCTGGCCTCGCGCTGCTCGGCGTGTCGATTTACTACTATATTCTGACCGGCCCGATGGGCCTGCAGCCCAATGACCGCATCGTCATCGATGCGCTGGTTTCGCTCGGCTTCGGCGCTTCGCTGATCTCGATCTTCGCCCGTCTGGGCGGCGGCATCTTCACCAAGGGCGCCGACGTCGGCGGCGATCTCGTAGGCAAGGTCGAAGCCGGTATTCCCGAAGACGATCCGCGCAACCCGGCCACCATCGCCGACAATGTCGGCGATAATGTCGGCGACTGCGCCGGCATGGCCGCCGACCTCTTCGAGACCTATGCGGTGACCGTCGTTGCCACCATGGTTCTGGCCGCCATCTTCTTCGGCGGAACCGCCGCTCTGGGTGCGGCGATGCTCTATCCGCTCGCGATCTGCGGTGCCTGCATCCTGACCTCGATCGTCGGCACCTTCTTCGTCAAGCTCGGTTCCAACGGCTCGATCATGGGCGCCCTCTACAAAGGCCTGATCGTCACCGGCCTGCTGTCGATCGTCGGTCTCGGCGTCGCTACCTCGGCAACCGTCGGCTGGGGCGAGGTCGGCACCGTCGCCGGCATGACAATCATCGGCAAGAACCTGTTCATCTGCGGCCTGATCGGTCTCGTTGTGACCGGTCTCATCGTGGTGATCACCGAATACTATACCGGCACCAACAAGCGCCCGGTGAACTCCATCGCCCAGGCCTCGGTGACCGGTCACGGCACCAACGTCATCCAGGGACTTGCGGTGTCGCTCGAATCGACCGCACTGCCGGCAATCGTCATCGTCGGCGGCATCATCTCGACCTACCAGCTCGCCGGCCTGTTCGGGACGGCGATCGCGGTCACCACCATGCTCGGCCTGGCCGGCATGATCGTCGCCCTCGACGCCTTCGGCCCGGTCACCGACAATGCCGGCGGCATTGCCGAAATGGCCGGCCTGCCCAAGGAAGTGCGCCACTCCACCGACGCGCTCGACGCGGTCGGCAACACCACCAAGGCGGTGACCAAGGGCTATGCCATCGGTTCGGCCGGCCTCGGCGCGCTGGTGCTGTTTGCGGCCTATTCGAACGATTTGAAGTTCTTTGCCGCCAATGGCGACAAATATCCGTACTTCCAGGGCATGGGCGATGTCTCCTTCGACCTCTCCAATCCCTACGTCGTCGCCGGCCTGATCTTCGGCGGTCTGATCCCGTATCTGTTCGGCGGCATCGCCATGACGGCCGTCGGCCGTGCGGCCGGCGCCATCGTCGAGGAAGTGCGCAAGCAGTTCCGCGAGGATCCGGGCATCATGGCCGGCACCTCCAAGCCAAACTATGCCCGCGCCGTCGACCTTCTGACCAAGGCGGCGATCCGCGAAATGATCATCCCCTCGCTGCTGCCGGTGCTGGCGCCGCTCGTCGTCTATTTCGGCGTGCAGCTGATCTCGGGCTCCAAGGCGTCCGCCTTTGCGGCGCTCGGCGCCTCGTTGCTCGGCGTCATCGTCAACGGCCTGTTCGTCGCCATCTCGATGACTTCGGGCGGCGGCGCCTGGGACAATGCCAAGAAGTCGTTCGAGGACGGTTTTGTCGACAAGGACGGCGTCAAGCACCTCAAGGGGTCCGAAGCGCACAAGGCTTCGGTCACCGGCGACACGGTTGGCGATCCCTACAAGGACACCGCCGGCCCGGCGGTCAACCCGGCAATCAAGATCACCAACATCGTGGCGCTTCTGCTGCTGGCCGTGCTCGCGCACGGCTAAGGCAACGCCACTGCTTCAGGAACAAACCCGCGGGAGCGATCCCGCGGGTTTTTGTTTGAGATTTACGCTGGTGGCAGTCAACCCTCATCCGGCTCGGTCCCCACATCGCCGCGCTTGCTGTAGCGATCCAGCAATTCTCTCACGCCAGGTTCGCGCTCAGGCATCGGCGCCAGGCCACGCAGGCGCCGCAGCTTGGCAAGGAAGGCGCCTCGCTTATACTTGCGGCGGAAGGCGCGGGCGCGGGGATGGATGCCAAGAGCCGCCATCAGCCTGCGCCTGAGATAACTCGATGCCGCCAGGCGAATGGGTTCGCCCGCGCAGCCAAGGATTTTCACGCGCAAGGCGTCCGGCGTCTGCATGGCATCCAGAAGATCCTTCTGTTCCTGCGCATTGTCGCCGAGATAGGAACCCTTGCGTATGCCGGAATGCAACTTGATCACCGTGAGGTGCGGCATCGTCGCGATCACCGCGCCCTTTCGCCATGCCCGAAACAGCCAGTCCTGCGAGCTTTCGCAAAAGCACTGGCTGGCGGGTCGCCAAGGTCCGAGCAGGCTGAACGAAGCGCGGCGAAACATGTGTGCCGAGCCAAATCCTTCCGTCGTGACGGGGTCGTAATAACCATCCTTGCCGATCCCGAAGATCGAATTGACAGGATTGCCGGCCGCCGACGGCGGCTGGATGACGGCACCGCGCGCCAGCACCACGTCGGCGCCCGAGGCGTCGATCCAGCCGGTCATCGCCGCCAAATGGTCGGGAAACCACAGATCGTCGTGGTTGAGCAAGGCGACGAAGCGGCCACGCGCCCTGGCAAAGCCGATATTGTTGGGACCGGACTGTTCGCCGAAATTGACAGGAAGATCGATGTAGACGATGCGGGCATCGTCAAATTCAGCGACAACGGCCGCCGTATCCGGCCTGCAATCGTCGCCGATGACCAAGGCTTCCCAGCCTTGCAACGTCTGGCGCATGACGCTGGTCAATGCCTGCCGCAGTGCTGCCGGCCGGTTGTGCGTCGCGATCACGATCGAGACCAGCGGTTCGCCGCCGGCCTGATCGCGCTGCGCCGATGCTTCCACGCTACACCAGTCTGTAGGGAATGTGGTCGGTGTCTGGCGGCAGGCGCCAATGGTCGGGCTGATCGTAGGCATAGGCCTTGTCGACGAGGTTGAGCAGCACCGCCGTCTCCGCTCCGAGCGAAACAACACCGTGCCATATTCCGGGTGGAATGATGACGACCGCCGGGCGCAACGGGCCGATAATCTTGTGCCAGACGGCGCCGAAGGTCGGCGAGGCCTTGCGTCCGTCAAACAGCGAAATGCGGACGCTGCCGACGCAGCAGAACAGCCGGTCGGTGGTCACCGCGTGTGCATGCCAGCCAGTCACCGCGCCGGGATACAAGGTCCGTTGGAAGACCTGGCCGACCGGCTCCGAATCGAGCTCCCACTCCTCGCGAAAGATCTCGGTCAGATAGCCGGTGGAGGTTGCGACCGGCCTGATCTCCTTGACCCTCACGCCATCGATCGCCACCGGCTCGATGGGTATCCAGTCAGGCGTGACCACCTGGCCGTCAGCCGTTCCGGTCGCCATCCAGCCTGTCGGTTTTGTCCGGTTTTTGTCCTGCACGGATGCTCCCCCAATTCAGCGTGATGCGCGATTGGCCAGCACGGTCTGATACGAATTTGACCGGTCGCTGGCAAGTACGCGTCAAGGTTTGCTGATGGGTTTCGACCTCACGGCACTTGATGTTTCCGACGCATCGGAGGGCCGCATTGCCCAAAACGTCGTTCCGTTCTGCCCAAGCCCGGACCGTCCGCCTGCTTTAATACCCCGGCCATTGGCCAGGACATTGCGATCGACGCGGTGTCCGCCGCCCTTGCGGCGATTTTGGCCAGGGAAACGACATTTCGGCAGGGAAAAGAAATGGACATTTTTTTGATGACGGCTTCGCTTGCGCTGGCTGGAATTATTGCCGGCATCTACGTCTCGGGCGTAATCCACGATTTTCGCATCGATGATCTTACCGCCGGCCAGTACATGGCCATGCATCAGATGCGCGACCGGACGTTTACCCGGGTGATGCCGTTAGTCAGGCTGACGACGCTGGTGCTGATCGCGGCGATGGCGATGTTTGCGGTCGATGCCGGCCTGCCGCGCATCCTGACCATCGTCGCCGCGGCGCTGGTGGTGATCGACATTGGCTTCACCGTCAGCCGTCAGGTGCCGCTCAACAAACAGGTGCAGAGCTGGACGCCGGTGACCATCCCCGATGATTGGGCTCAGACGCGCGACAGCTGGGCGGCCAACCACAATCTGCGCCTTGTGCTTGGACTGGCCGAATACGCCTGCCTGTTTGCCGCGGTCATCCTGACGCTCAGCCGGTGATTCAGTTTTCGCGGAACGCCGCGGCATGGGTCGGCACTTCTGCCGGCCGCCGCCGTTGAAAACAGGAGTATTGCCATGCTGCACCACGCTTCATTCAACGCCCGCGATCCGCAGGCCGTCGCCAGCGTCCTTCCCGAAATGCTGGTCGCCACTGCGGTTCGTGCGCCGTCGCCGCCATTCCCGCAGGGCGCATGGTTTGTCTGCCTCGGCGACGATTTCGGCTCGCTGATCGAAATCCTGCCGTGCGGCACGGTTCTGGACCAGCAAGCGCCGCTCGGCATCGGCTTCGACCCGAACATGCGCCTGCTCCGGCTCGCATGTGCTGCTCAGCACGCCCAATTCGACCGAAACCATCCAGGGCATTGCCGCCCGCATGGGCTGGCATAGCGGGCTGATCGATGCCCGCCTGTTCAAGGTGCTCAAGGTCTGGGTCGAGGACGAAACCCTGGTCGAATTCCTGACGCCCGAGATCGCACCGCTATACCGCGCGACATTCGCCTGGGGCGGCATGGCGACACTCGACGCCAAGCTGCGCGAGCTGGAGAGCCAGATGGCGGCAGCGCTTGCCGCCAAGACCGCAAACCAGTCGGGCCGCAAGGATGAGCAAATGGCCGATACGATGTGATGAGAGCTCCTAGACGGCCGCCGAGGTCAACCGTCGCCGGTGTTGTCGCCGGCTTCCGCCTTCAGCCAGTTGATGAACGATCTGGCAGGCTCCCAGGCGGAGATGGACGGGTGCACGACGACGTAGTGGTTCCAGTTCGTCGGTATGTCCGTCGTCAGGAGGCGGACGAGCCTGCCGGTGCGCAAATCGCTCTCGACCAGCGACTTCCTCGCGATGGCGACGCCCAGACCGCTCGCCGCCGCTTCGACCGCCAGCAAGGTGCCGTTCAGATTCATGCCGTCGCCAACCGTATCCAGCGGCAGATTGTTTCTCTCGAACCAGTGGCGCCAATTGGCGCCGCTCTCGTCATTTTCGGCCGTCGTGTCGAGGATGCGGAACAGTCGCAGCACATCGTGCTGGTCTCTGACCGGGCCGTTGGCGACGAGATAGTCGGGACTGACGACAGGAAAGATCGCATCCGCCATCAGCCATTCGGTCTCGACGGCCGGATAGTGTCCGCCGCCGAAGCGCAATGCGATGTCGACTGTTCGCTGCGAAAGGTCGACGACTGCAAGATCCGCATTGATGTCGATCTCTGTTTCGGGATGCTTTTTGCGAAACCTGTGCAGGCGCGGGGCCAGCCAGCGTACGGCATGCGAAGGAATGGCAGTGACCCTCAGCCTCGTGCGCTCGTTGCGCGCGACACTCGCGACCGTGCTCTGGATTTCCAGCAATGCGCGTCGCACGCCCGCGGACAATCTTTCGCCTTCAAGCGTTAGTTCGACGCGGCGGACATGGCGGGTGAACAGAAGCACGCCGAGATCGGCTTCGAGATCGGCGATGCGGTGGCTGAGCGCGCTTGGCGTAACATTCAGCTCATCGCCGGCGCGCTTGAAGCTGCCCAGCCGGGCAATGACCTCGAAAGCACGAATGGATTCCAGTTGTGGAAGCCGTCTTGTCATTTGCCGTTACCCGATCCTGCCCATGGGTTCCTTAGCATGAATGAACAAAGCTCATCCATAGCTTCGTAAATAGTCTTTTGTCCAAGTGCGCAAATCATTGTAGCCATCCACTGCCCCCGATTGCCGCCGTCGGATGAGAGGCCGTTCATGGAACGAGCCTCGACTACGAACGACAGTGAAATGAAGACAATCGCTTGGGAGTACCCCATGACTATTCGACCCCCCGAGTTTGCGCATGCGCGCTTTTCGACCGCCATGTGGCCGCGAGTGGAATGGCGAAACGTCTATTGCGACCTGTTGCGCCGGATGGTGACCGACATGGATTTTAACGTCACGGAGGAAAAGCTCTCCGTCAACGCAACCATCCTGCGGCTGCCGGGCGTCGGCATCGCCGATTCGAGGACCACCGCCTTCCGCACCATCCGTTCTCGCGCCATGGCCACGGGGACCGATGATTACATTTTCTTCATGTGTCTCGAGGGCGCTGCCACCTTCTCGCATCTCGGCCGCGAGGCCAGCATCGAGGCCGGCCAGGCAATCCTTCTGTCCTCCTCTGATCCGCATGTGATCGAGCGGGCGATGTCGCATCATCTCTTCATCACCATCCCCAAGGCAGCGCTCGGGCCCATGGCTGCGAATGCGGATGCCGCCCTGATGACGCCGATGTCATGCGTGGGCGAAAAGTTCTTGCTGCTGACCAGCTATGTCCGTCTGCTGATGCAGGAGCCGAACCTGGCCGCGTCCGAATTGCGCTGGCTTGCCGCCAAGCACATACAGGACCTTGTCGCGGTCGTGGTCGGGGCAACGCAGGACGCCACCGAGGTCGCCGCAGGCCGCGGCATACGCGCCGCGCGGCTGCGCGCCATCAAAGCCGATATCGAAAGCAATCTGGCTTCCGGCGATGTCGGGTCCGACGCGCTGGCCGGGCGCCACCGCGTCAGCGCGCGCTATATCAGAAAGCTGTTCGAGGGTGAGGGTACCTCGCTGTCGCAGTTCGTGCTTGGCCGGCGGCTGGCGCTGGTTTGCAGCAAGCTATCCGACCTGCGCCTGGCACACCGCACCATCGGCGCCATCGCCTTCGACGCCGGCTTCGGCGATCTCTCGACCTTCAACCACGCCTTCCGCCGGCATTTCGGCATGACGCCTTCGGAAGCGCGGCAGAGTGCGGCTGTGCACCGCGCCTCGCTGGAGCCCGGTGGCCGAACAGGCCACGCGCGGCAAAGCGCGACGGGTGTTGCGGCCGCATGACCTCAAAACAAAAGCCCGCAGGATCGCTCCCGCGGGCTTTTGGTCGCCTGAGATGGTGTCGCTTCGGGGGAAGCAAAAATCTGAGGAAGGCGGTCGCTTCTTAGGCGCCGCCGCCAGGAATGGGGGGCGCCAGCTTGCTGGCGCCTTTGATGATCTGGCTGAGGAAGTTCTGGTCCTTGCCGCCGGTCGGCGTGGTGCGCGAGATGAAGTCGAAAATCTTGCCGTCCTTCAGACCGTAATTGGCGATCTGGGTGACGCGCCCGTCCTCGCCAAAATAGACCGCGAGCACTTTCTGGTCGACCAGGCGCGGCTTGTCGAAAGCGACATAGCGCTTGCGCGTTTGCGAAATGTAATAGAACGCCTCATTGTCGAAGGTGGCTTTCGTCGATGGCGTGCCGAGCGCCAGAAGCACCTGTTCGCGGCTGGAGCCCACCGGCACTGAATCGACCGCCTGCTGGTCGATAACATAGCCCTGCGTCAGCGTCTCGCTAGGGTTAAGGTCGCCGAACATCTTGGACGAATTGCAGCCCGACAGCGCGGAAGCCACCAGCACCAGCGAAACCGCGGCGGTGGCCCCGGGCAGAAAAGTCGACTTGAATTTCAGCGCGCGCAACAACAACTCCATTAGCTGGCCGCAACTTGCGCTGGGCGGCAAAACCGGTAAACCAGCTTGCTTGCCGATGCAACAAGGCCCATTCAAACAATCGGTCCCCAGGAGACCACCCTCAATGTTCCAGCGCCTTTTTGGCCGCGAACGCAACGCCAGCCGCGCTATCACCGAGGCGCTTTACGCACAAATCGTGGCGGCGGCGCGGCAGATCGTGTTTTATTCCCACTGGAATGTGCCGGATACGCCGCTCGGCCGTTTCGAGATGCTTTCGCTGCATATGTTCCTGTTTCAGCACCGGCTGCGCGGCGAAGAGGGCGTCGCGCAAGAGGTCGCGCAGGTGCTGATCGACGAGTTCTTTCTCGATGTCGAGCATTCGCTGCGGGAACTGGGCATTGGCGATGTCGGCGTGCCCAAGCGCATGAAGAGGCTGGCCAAAATGTTCTACGGCCGTACCGCCGCCTATGACGACGCGCTGGGACGCAGCGACCCCGACGCGCTTGCTGCCGCCCTGGCGCGCAATGTCAGGCCCGATGCCGGCGCCTGGCCGCAAGCCTTGCCGCTGGCGTCCTATGTAATCGATGCAGCAAGGCAGCTTGAAGCACAGCCGTCCGAATCGATCGTTTCCGGTGCCGTGGCGTTTCCGGTCGCGAAAGCGGAGTGAGGAGGGAGACCAAGATGAAACATCTGGACACGCCTAGCCCGGTCTCATTCGCGGCCAATGTCGGCCGCCTGCCGCACAAAGGTTTGCAGGTGGTGATCGACGCCGACGCCGCGCAGCGCGCAACGCTTGCGCGCGAGCACGAGCTGCTTTCGGTCGAAAACTACCGTGCTGAGCTTTTGGTGGCGCCGTGGAAGCGCAATGGCGTCAAGGTCAGCGGCCGCGTCGAGGCTGATATCACCCAGGCCTGCATCGTCACCCTTGAGCCGGTCGCGGCCCATATCGACGAAGAGGTCGAGGCGCTGTTCCTGCCCGAACAATCCAAACTCGGACGGCAAGGTTTCGAAGGCGGTGGCGAAATCCTGCTCGACGCCGAAGGGCCGGACAGCCCGGAAACTTTCTCCGGCGACACGATCGACGTCGGCGCGCTCGCCGAACAGTTCTTCGGGCTGGCGATCGATCCCTATCCGCGCAAGGCAGGCGCCTCGCTCGATGCCGCCGGCCCGAACGAGCCCGTCGAGAATGAATTCCAGCAAAAGCTGCGATCCTTGCTTGGAAAATCCTAAAACACGAAGCGATCGGAGAAAAGCCGGTTGTGCGGCAGCCCAAAACCGCTATTTTCGCCGAACCTTCGCGAGCCCCTGAATTTCGCGAGTTTCGTATTTCTTTCGAGGGCCATGTGCCCTGGCCCAAGCTAGTGAGATAAAGACCGCGTGATCAGGATTTCCATCGATGCCATGGGTGGCGATCACGGGCCAAACGTGGTCATCCCGGCACTCATGACGGTCGCCGTCAGGCGTCCCGACATCCGCTTCGTCATATATGGGCGCGAGGAATTGGTGCGCCCCGAACTCGCCAAATTCCCCAAACTGGCCGAGGTCAGCGAGTTCCACCATTGTGAAGTCGCGGTCAGGATGGACGACAAGCCGAGCCAGGCGCTGCGCCACGGCCGCTGGAAGTCGTCGATGTGGAAGGCTGTCGAAGCAGTCAAGAGTGGCAGCGCGCAGGCCTGCATTTCGGCCGGCAATACCGGCGCGCTGATGGCGATGTCGAAATTCTGCCTGCGCACGATGGCGACCATCGACCGTCCGGCGATCGCGGCGATCTGGCCCACGATGCGCGGCGAGAGCGTGGTGCTGGATGTCGGCGCCACCATCGGCGCCGATGCGCACCAGCTGATCGACTTTGCCATTCTCGGCACCGGCATGGCGCGCTCGGTGTTCGGCATCGACCGGCCGAAAGTCGGCCTGCTCAATGTCGGCGTCGAGGAGATCAAGGGACAGGAAGAGGTCAAGGAAGCCGGGCGCATGCTGCGCGAGGCCAACATGGCCTCGATGAATTATCATGGCTTCGTCGAGGGTGACGACATCGGCAAGGGCACGGTCGACGTGGTCGTCACCGAGGGCTTTGCCGGCAACATCGCGCTCAAGACGGCAGAAGGCACTGTGCGCCAGATCTCAGGCTATCTGCGCGCCGCGATGAACCGCACGCTGATGGCCAGAATCGGCTATGTCTTCGCCAAGGGCGCTTTTGACCGCCTGCGCGAAAAGCTCGATCCGGGCCGCTCCAATGGCGGTGTTTTCCTGGGTCTGAACGGCATCGTGGTAAAGAGCCATGGCGGCGCCGATTCGGACGGTTTCGCGGCGGCCATCGAGCTTGGCTACGACATGGTGCGCAACAATCTGATCGACCGCATAGAGGCCGATCTCGACCTGTTCCATGCGCGCAACCCGCATGCCCAGGCAAGCAGGAAATCCGACGCCACCGTCGACGAAAAGGAATAGGAAAGAGCTTTGATCAGATCAGTCGTGCGCGGCACCGGTGCTGCGCTGCCCCGCCGCATCATGAAGAATGCCGATTTCGAAGGCATGGTCGAGACCTCGGACGAGTGGATCGCCCAGCGCACCGGCATCCGCCAGCGTCATATCTCCGCCGATGACGAGACGACGGCGTCGCTGGGCGAGGCGGCGGCGCGCGCAGCGCTCGACAATGCTGGTCTTACGCCTGCCGACATCGACCTGATCGTGCTGGCGACCTCGACGCCCAACAACACCTTTCCGGCGACCGCCGTCGAGATCCAGAACCGGCTCGGCATGCATCACGGCTTTGCCTTCGACCTGCAGGCGGTGTGCTCGGGCTTCGTCTATGCGGTGACCACCGCCGACCTCTACATCAGAGGCGGCCTCGCCAAGCGCGTGCTGGTGATCGGCGCGGAGACCTTTTCCCGCATCCTCGACTGGAGCGACCGCTCGACCTGCGTCTTGTTCGGCGACGGCGCCGGCGCGCTGGTGCTGGAAGCGGATGAGGGCACTGGCGGCATTGCCGACCGTGGCGTGCTGGCGATGAGCCTGCGCTCCGACGGCGCCCACAAGGACAAGCTTTTCGTCGATGGCGGTCCCTCGACCACCGGCACCGTCGGCCATCTCAGGATGGAAGGCCGCGAGGTGTTCAAGCACGCCGTCGGCATGATCACCGACGTCATCGAGGCGACGTTTTCGCAGGCCGGCATAACCGCCGACGACCTCGACTGGTTCGTGCCGCATCAGGCCAATAAACGCATTATTGACGCTTCGGCCAAGAAGCTCGGGATTGCTGAGCAAAAGGTGGTGGTCACCGTCGATTTGCACGGTAACACCTCCGCTGCTTCCGTGCCGCTGGCGCTTTCGGTGGCCGTCGCCGACGGTCGCATCAAGAAGGGTGATCTCGTGCTCCTGGAAGCGATGGGCGGCGGCTTCACCTGGGGCGCGGTTCTCGTTCGCTGGTAAGTGCCGAACGGTCCGGTTTCGGTCCTTGACCTTGCCGGATCAATTACTTAGGCTCTGCCTTTACCTGTATCGATTTATGTTTTTTGAACTGATGGGACGGTCGCATGGGGGGAAAGACACTTACGCGCGCCGACCTTGCCGAAGCTGTTTACCGTAAGGTCGGCTTGTCACGCACTGAATCGGCAGAACTCGTCGAAGCGGTGCTGGACGAAATCTGTGAAGCCATCGTACGCGGCGAGACGGTGAAGCTGTCGTCCTTCGCCACCTTCCACGTCCGTTCCAAGAACGAACGCATCGGCCGCAATCCCAAGACCGGCGAGGAAGTGCCGATCCTGCCGCGCCGGGTGATGACCTTCAAGTCGTCGAACGTGCTGAAAAGCCGTATCCTGCGCTCGCACCAGAACAGCAAGGCCAAGGGCGGCAAATAGGTTCTGCCGCAGGCTTCGGTTGAAAACGCCGGGCCGTTTTGACGCCGGGCTTGAATATTGTTTCATAAACCGCTGAAATGATACCCGATTCGGCAGACTGGGCCGGATCGCCGTCCAGCGTGAGGATTTCGCCCATGGACAAGAGCCCCGACGCTTTCCGCACCATCAGCGAGGTCGCGGAGGATCTCGATCTGCCGCAGCACGTGCTGCGCTTCTGGGAAACCCGTTTCAACCAGATCAAGCCGATGAAGCGCGGCGGCGGCCGCCGCTACTACCGGCCACAGGATGTCGAACTGATCAAGGGCATCCGCCACATGCTCTACGACCAGGGTTACACGATCAAGGGCGTGCAGAAACTGCTGCGCGAGAACGGCAACCATTTCCTGGTCGCCATCGGCAATGGCGACATGGCTGCCGTCGAAGCGATCTCGCAGCGCAGGCAGGCCGATCAGGTGCCGCTGACGCCAGCCGCCCAGCCGCGCGGCATGGATGACGAGATGCTGGTCGGCCAGCCCAAGGTAAAACCCAGCCGCCGCTTTTTCGGCCTGGGCAAGACCGAGGAGGAAGGTCCGGTCCAGCCCGGCGCATCGAAACTGTCGCGCGACAACCGGGCCTTGCTGCAGGAGGCGCTGTTTGACCTCCTGGAGTGCAAGCGCCTGCTCGACCAGGTGCGCTAACCTTTCCGCTGCCTCGGGCAAGCAGACCGGAACCGGTTCTGCGGCCATGCGTTTGGCCTTCTCTCAAAAAGAAGGAAAACAATCATGGCATCGCTTTCGACCCTCTCCGATCTCGATCTCGAAAAGCAGGTCGCGACCCTTTCCAAAGAGCTCGCCGCCTTGCGCAAAGTCGTGGCCAAACGCGGCGGTGCTTACTACGAGGACGGGCGCGATGCCGCTTCGGACTATTATGGGCAGCTTGCCGACCTTGTCAGCGATGCGCTGCCGGCGATCAGGAAGCAGGGCAGGGCGATCGAAAAGACGGCGCGCGATCGTCCGGCAACAGCCGCTGCTGTTGGGTTGGTCGTGGTCGGCCTTCTCGCCAGCTTGTTGCTCAGCCGGCGCTAAAACAATTCACGAAAACAAAAAGAAAATGGCGGCCGTCCCGCGGACGACCGCCATTTCCCTGATCTGCGGCCGATTACTTGGCGAGCTTGATCTTGGCCTGCGGTGAAACCTGCGCGGTCTGGCTGCACTTGCCATAGACAGTGCCATTCTTGTCCGTGGCGTCGGTATAGGTGCCTTTGCACTCGATCGAGAGCACCAGGCAATGACCGGAGCCCTTGCAAACCGCGCCGCCGTCGCCCGTGGGATGCGTGCCGTTGGCGAAAGCCGAGGTCGGAACGGAAGCCGAACCGAAGGCCGAGACGATGAGGGCCGCGGCGAGCGTGATGCGCTTGAAGTTGGTCATTTGAGCATTTCCTTCTCTGGATCGAGGATCGCCACCATGGCGTCCTTCTGTGTTGGGATCGCCTTCTCGGCGTCCATGCCGGTTAGTGCGGCCTCCAAAGCAAAGGTTCATGCGTGGTTCGAATTTTCTTCGCGTTTTTTCGCGACGTCGATTTTTAGCCTTCGCCAACGGACGGCGCCTGGCGGGGCCGGCATCGATCATGCATTTTCGCGTGAAGGCCGCTGAGGTAGCGGCGCGGCATCCCATGCGAAGGTCACACCGTGGCGTGCCCAAATGGCCGGCCAAGACCTAGTCCGCGCCCGGCTCTTGTCAGGTAGCGGCAGCAGTCATTGCCGCCACTTGGCACCGCGCTTTCTGCCACTCCCGGCTGCGACTATAACGCCAGTCCAAAGGTACCGGCGGAGGAGACGGGCGTGGTCGCAAATTACATCGACGAGTTCATCATGTTCTGCGCTGGGCTGTGGATGACAGGCGTTGGTTTTGGGCTGCTCCAAAGTCCTTTTCAGGCCCAGAAAGGTCAGCAGCCATGGTGGCTGCAGGTCGCGAAGCATTTCAAATGGATGGGACCGCTTTTGATTTTGATCGCAATAGTGCTCGCGTTCGCGGCGCCGTCCTAGCGGGTTCCGACAGCATTGAGAGACCCGTGGTGTCCTGCAACTGGCAACCGCTGTGTTGTCGGCCTTGCGCCTGATACGTTCGTTGGGGTGCGCTGTGGTTGCTCGCGTTCTGGCGCATCGGCGCCATCGAATCCTGCCTTCAGCTTTTCCACGTGTCGCCTGGCAAAACCAACGGGAAGGCGGCCTTGGCGAGGACTCCAGGGCCAGCCTTCCCGTTGGGCAAGTCGGCCGTGTCAGGCCTTCTTGGCCTCCACCTTCTTGTGG